>NZ_JAXOJX010000014.1:0-113122 GCF_034427735.1 Azohydromonas lata | reverse complement strand
CTTTGGGTTTCGCTTCCCCTGCCGCCCCCGGCATATTTCCCCCAGGACAATTGCGGAGGTTTATCCTAGGCTTAAAAGGATAAATATCCTGCCCACCCAGATAAGCCCTACCGCCTGTTTGAACGTATCATGCCCACCATGGTTGCATGATTCTTCTCCGCAACTTTCGCAGTTTCCCGGTTTTATTTCAATTTCCGCCGCTGAAAAACAGTACGGACGCGAACACCAATATTCCAGGGAGGGAAACCATGGCTGCATCGGCTCAAACCAGCAAGGCCAAAATAGCGGACGATGGGCTGCACTACAACAGCAAGCCCGCCGGCTCCATGTTTGCCAAGCCGGGCCAAGGGGGTTATTCAAACAAGACGATGTCGTGCTTCTTCTGCGGCGTCCACAGGACGCTGGATGAATTGACCACCAGGAAAATTCTTGGCCGCAATTCCAAGGTGTGCAGCGTGGACTGCCGCAAAAAGGGTTGATTGCGGAATCTTTACCGAGGGAAAATTGCCATGCAGAACATCCTGATACTGGAAGACATTCCGCAGATCCGCACCTGGCTGAAATGCACGGTGTCCGAGCTGTTCCCCGAGGCCAGCATTTCCGAAAGCAGCCGCGTCCAGGACGCCAAGGGTTTGCTGAGCGTTTTCAGCTTCGACCTGGCCCTTATTGACCTGGGTTTGCCCGACGGGTCGGGCATAGAGGTGGTGACCGCGCTGCGGGAGCAGCAGCCGCAGTCGCAGTCGGTGGTCGTGACCATCCACGACGACGACGAGCACCTCTTCCCCGCACTGCAGGCCGGCGCCTACGGCTACGTGCTCAAGGAGCAGGCGCGCGAGCTGGTGAGCGAGCAGCTCAAGCGCATCACCCAGGGCGAGCCGCCGCTGTCGCCCTCCATCGCGCGCCGCGTGATGGCCTACTTCGCGTCGCTGCCCAAGCCGGAGACGGACCTCATCCCCCACGTCAAGCTCAGCGAGCGCGAAAGCGACGTGCTGCTGCGCGTGGCCAAGGGCTTCACCTTGCCGGAGATCGCGGTGCAGTTGCACCTGTCGCGGCACACGATCGCCGACTACGTCAAGCAGATCTACCGCAAGCTCAACGTGAACTCCCGCGCCGAGGCCGCGCTGGAAGCCCAACGCCTGGGCCTCTTCGGCCGCAATCCCAACCCGCTCATGCCCATGCACATGTCCATGCCGCGCTGAGCGGCACGGTGCGCGGCCCGCGTCAGACCGCCACGGTCTGGCGCACCGCGTGCTCCCAGCGCTCCATGCGCGCCTGCGCTTCCGAGCGCTCCATGGTCGGCAGAAAGCGCCGCTCGGCCTGCCACTGCTGCGCCAGCTCCCCGGTGCCCTTCCACACGCCCGTGGCCAGTCCGGCCAGGTAAGCCGCGCCCAGCGCGGTGGTCTCGATCACGCGCGGGCGCACCACCGGGATGCCCAGCAGGTCGGACTGGAACTGCATCAGCAAATCGTTGACGCAGGCGCCGCCATCCACGCGCAGCTCGCTCACCGGCACGCCGCCGGCGGCGGCCACGTCGCGGTTCATGGCCTGCAGCAGCGCAGCGCTCTGGAAGGCAATGGACTCCAGCGCCGCGCGCGCGATGTGCGCCACCGTGCTGCCGCGCGTCAGGCCCACGATGGCACCCTGCGCGTTGGCGTTCCAGTAGGGCGCGCCCAAGCCGGTGAAGGCCGGGACGAACATCACCCCGCCGGAGTCCGGCACGCTCTGCGCCAGCGACTGCACCTCCGCGCTGGCCTGGATCGCCTTGAGTCCGTCGCGCAGCCACTGCACCACCGCGCCGCCTATGAACACGCTGCCCTCCTGCGCGTATTGCGGCGCCACGGTGGGCTGCGCGGCGCTGGTGGCGATCAGCCCGTTGCTGCTGGGCTGGAAGCTGCCGCCCGTGTGCATGAGCATGAAACAGCCCGTGCCATAGGTGTTCTTGGCCATCCCGGCCTGGAAGCAGGCCTGGCCGAAGAGGGCGCTTTGCTGGTCCCCGGCCATGCCGCCAATAGGCAGGGAAGCACCCAGCAGCGCCGCGTCCGTCTCGCCGAACATGTGGCTGCTCGGGTGCACCGCGGGCAGCAGGCTGGCGGGCACGTCCAGCACGTTCAGCAGCGCCTCGTCCCACGCATTGCTGCGGACGTCGAACAGCATGGTGCGCGAGGCATTGCTCACGTCCGTGGCGTGCACGCGGCCACCCGTGAGCTTCCACAGCAGCCAGCTGTCCACGGTGCCGAAGGCCAGCTCGCCGCGCTGCGCGGCCTCGCGCGCACCGGGTACGTTGTGAAGAATCCAGTGGATCTTGGTGCCGGCGAAGTAGGCGTCGATGATCAGCCCGGTGGTCTGGCGCACGCGCTCGGCATGTCCTTGCTCGCGCAACCAGGCACACAGCGGCTCGGCGCGGCGGTCCTGCCACACGATGGCGTCGTGCACCGGCTCGCCGGTGCGGCGGTTCCACACCACGGTGGTTTCGCGCTGGTTGGTGATGCCAATGGCTTTCACTTGCGCGGCCGTGATGCCCGCGCGCTGCAGCGCCTCGCGGGCCGTGTCGAGCTGCGTTTGCCACAGCTCCCGCGGGTCATGCTCCACCCAGCCGGGCTGCGGATAAAGCTGCCGAAACTCGCGTTGCGCCATCGCGACGATGCGTCCCTCGACGTCGAAGACGATGCTGCGCGAGCTGGAAGTGCCCTGGTCCAGGGCCAGCAGGTAGCTCATGGAAAAGCCCCGTGGTGTGTTGTTCGTCGGCCGTGATGCGGGGCCGCGGCCAGCCCCGTTGTCTCTTTGCCCGTCGTCGCTGATGTACTGCTGATTTACGGCTGACCTATTTGGCGCCGGCCTATTTGGCAATTTCCACCTGCACGCCGGCGTCGGCCAGCAGGGACGGAAAAGGCTCAGGCGGCAGCTTGTCGGTGAAGACCAGGCTGAGCTGGTCGATGCGGCCCAGCTCCACCATGGCCGGCCGGTTGAACTTGCCGTGGTCGGCCACCAGCCAGACCTCGCGGCTTTGCTCGATGATGGCCCGCGCCACCTGCACCTCGCGGATGTCGAAATCGCGCAGCGAGCCGTCGGCCTCGATGCCCGAGATGCCGATGAGGCCGATGTCCACCTTGAACTGCCGTATCAGCTCCACGGCCGCCGCGCCGATGATGCCGCGGTCCTTGTGCCGAACCAGCCCGCCGGCAACGATGACTTCGCACTCCGGGTTGTCGGCCAGGATGGCCGCCACGTTGAGGTTGTTCGTGATCACGCGCAGCCCGCGGTGCTGCAGCAGCTCGCGCGCCACGGCCTCCACCGTGGTGCCGATGTTCATCAGCAAGGAGCTGCCGTTGGGCACGGCCTGCGCCACCGCGCGGGCGATGCGGCGCTTCTCGTCCGCATTGAGCGCCTCGCGCTGGCGGTAGGCCAGGTTCTCGGTGGTGGAGGTCGGCAACCTCACGCCGCCATGGAAGCGCGACACCAGCCCCGCCGCGGCCATCAGCTTCACGTCGCGCCGCACCGTCTGCAGCGTCACGCCGAAGCGCTCGGCCAGCTCCTCCACGGTCGCGCTGCCACGGGAGCGCACTTCGGCAAGCAATTCGGTTTGGCGCGGGTTCGGATTCATCGGGGCGCGAGCATAAACGAAGGCAAAACGAACAGTTTCGCGGGTAAACGATGACGCGTTTTCCCGGAATTTCCGCTTACAACGAAAAAAAGGAACATCAATCGAACACCAACGAAAGCAGCCACGCGCTGCTTTCTCCTTTCCCGGAGCAAGTTCCCCGTGCCTGCCGCCGTACCGCCCATCCCCTCCGCCGGCGCCCACCGCGGCGACTGCGACGTGCTGGTCGTGGGCGGCGGCATCAACGGCTGCGGCATCGCGCGCGACCTGGCCGGCCGCGGCTGGCGCGTGCTGCTGGTGGAGGCGGACGACCTGGCCTCGCACACCTCGTCCTCGTCCACCAAGCTCATACACGGTGGGCTGCGCTACCTGGAGTACCACGAGTTCGCCTTGGTGCGAAAGGCGCTGCAGGAGCGCGAGGTGCTGCTCAAGAGCGCCCCGCACATCATGTGGCCGCTGCGCTTCGTGATGCCGCACGACCCGGGCATGCGCCCGGCCTGGCTGATCCGCGTGGGCCTGTTCCTCTACGACCACCTGGCCCGCCGCGAGGTGCTGCCCGGCTCCGAGGGCGTGGACCTGCGCCGGCACCCCGCCGGCGCCGTGCTCAAGCCGGCGTTCACCCAGGGCTTCATTTACTCCGACGGCTGGGTGGACGACGCCCGGCTGGTGCTGCTCAACGCGCTGGACGCCGTGGACCACGGCGCCACCGTGCTCACCCGCACCCGCTGCACGCAGGCGCAGCGCAGCCCGCAAGGCTGGACGGCGCGACTGCGCGATGCGGATGGCTGCGAGCGCGAGGTGCGCGCCCGCGCCCTGGTCAACGCCGCGGGCCCTTGGGCGGAAAGTTTCCTGCGCACCAACGCCCGGCCCGCCGGCAGCGAGACGCTGGCCACCAAGAGCCTGCGCCTGGTCAAGGGCAGCCACATCGTGGTGCCGCGCAGCGCCACGCCGGGCTGGGACCACGACCACGCCTACATTTTCCAGAACCCGGACAAGCGCATCATCTTCGCCATTCCCTACGAGGGCGACTTCACGCTCATAGGGACCACGGACCAGGAGCTGCAAGGCGACCCGCGCAACGCGCGCATCGGCGAGGACGAGATCGCCTACCTCTGCGCCCAGGCCAGCCGCTACTTCCGCCAGCCCATCACGCCCGCCGACGTGGCGTGGACCTACGCCGGCGTGCGCCCGCTGCTGGACGACGCCTCGGGCAACCCCTCTGCCGTCACGCGCGACTACCTGCTGGAAACCAACACCGAGGCCGCGCCGCTGCTGAGCGTGTGGGGCGGCAAGATCACCACCTTCCGCAAGCTCGCCGAGGACGCCGCCGCCGACGTGGGCCGCATGTTGGGCGAGGCCCGCAAGCCCTGGACCGAAGGCGCCTACCTGCCCGGCGGCGACCTGCGCCCCTGGATTGGCGAGCCGCGCCGCCCGGACATCGACTTCGAACGTTTCGTCTCGGTCGTGTGCCAGCGCTACCCGTGGCTCACGGCCGGCCTGGCGCAGCGCCTGGCTCGTGCCTACGGCAGCCGCCTGGACCGCGTGCTGGGCGGCGCGCGCCACCTCAGCGAGCTGGGGGCGGAAGTGGCACCCGGCCTGTACGAAGCCGAACTGCGCTACCTGCAGCGCGAGGAGTGGGCCCGCAGCGCCGACGACGTGCTGTGGCGCCGCAGCAAGCTGGGCTTGCATTTCAGCAACGAAGAACGAGAGCGAGTCGCCCGCTGGGCCGGCTGGACGGAGAAGAAGTAAGTGGACCGCAACCCAACGCCGCCGAGGGTCACATGCAACTGACCCTCGACCACATCACCAAGAAGGTCGGCGCGCAGACCTGGCTGTACGACACGACGCTGGCCCCGCGGCCCGGCGCCGTCACCGTGCTGCTGGGCGCCACGCAGGCCGGCAAGACCAGCCTCATGCGCCTCATGGCCGGGCTGGACAAGCCCAGCACCGGCCGCGTGCTGGTGGACGGCAGCGACGTCACCGGCGTGCCCGTGCGCGAGCGCAACGTGTCCATGGTCTACCAGCAGTTCATCAACTACCCGTCCATGACGGTGTTCGACAACATCGCCTCGCCGCTGAAGCTGCGCGGCGGCAGCGGCGCCGACGTCAAGCGCCGCGTGCAGGCGCTGGCCGACAAGCTGCACATCGCGCAGTTCTTGAACCGCCTACCGGCCGAGCTTTCCGGCGGCCAGCAGCAGCGCGTGGCCCTGGCGCGGGCCCTGGCCAAGAACGCGCCGCTCATGCTGCTGGACGAGCCCCTGGTCAACCTGGACTACAAGCTGCGCGAGGAGTTGCGCGAGGAACTGGCGCAGCTCTTCGCCACCGGCGACTCCACCGTGGTCTACGCCACCACCGAGCCCGGCGAAGCGCTGCTGCTGGGTGGCTGGACCGCCGTGATGGATGCCGGCGAAGTCCTTCAGTACGGGCCGACGGCCGAGGTCTTCCACGCCCCCAGCTCCGTGCGCGTGGCCCGCGCCTTCAGCGACCCGCCCATGAACCTGCTGAGCGCCGAAAGCGCCGAAGGCGGCGCCCGCCTGCGCGGCGGCCCGCTGCTGGCCATGGCGCTGCCGCCCAGCGCCACGCCCGCGCTCACCCTGGGCGTGCGCGCCAGCGCGCTGCGCGTGGCGCAGCGCCCAAGCGACGTGGCCCTGCCCGGCAGCGTGGAGCTGGCCGAAATATCCGGCTCCGACACCTTCGTGCACGTGCGCACCGCCGTGGGCGAGCTCGTCGCCCAACTCACCGGCGTGCACGACTTCACCTTGGGCAGCCCGCTGACGCTGTACCTGCACCCTTCGCAGGTGCACGTGTTCGACGAGGGCGGGGCGCTGGTCGCCGCCGCGCAACGCCGCGGAGGCCGGGCATGAGCGCCCCCGCCCGGCCGCTCCGAAGGGGGCGCTCCGTCCCGCATGGCCGGACCGCGCGTAGCGCGAGGGGGCACCAATGAGCCGCATCGACCTGGACCTCGCGCACGCCTACAGGCCCAACCCGAAGGAGGACGCCGACTACGCGCTGCTGCCCCTCAAGATGAGCTTCGAGGATGGCGGCGCCTACGCCTTGCTCGGCCCGTCGGGCTGCGGCAAGACCACCATGCTCAACATCATGTCCGGGCTGCTCATCCCGTCGCAGGGCAGCGTCACCTTCGACGGCCGGGACATGACCCGCGCCACGCCGCAGCAGCGCAACATCGCGCAGGTGTTCCAGTTCCCGGTCATCTACGACACCATGACCGTGGCCGAGAACCTCGCCTTCCCGCTGCGCAACCGCAAGGTGCCGGCGGCACAGATCAAGGCCCGCGTGGGCCAGATCGCCGAGATGCTGGAGATGAGCCACCAGCTCGACCTGCGCGCGGCCAACTTGAGCGCCGACCAGAAGCAAAAAATCTCGCTGGGCCGCGGCCTGGTGCGCCCCGACGTGTCCGCCGTGCTCTTCGACGAGCCGCTCACCGTCATCGACCCGCACCTGAAATGGCAGCTCCGCCGCAAGCTCAAGCAGATTCACCATGAACTGAAACTCACGCTGATCTACGTGACGCACGACCAGGTCGAGGCGCTGACCTTCGCCGACCACGTGGTGGTCATGACCCGCGGCAAGGTCGTGCAGATGGGCACGCCGGACGCGCTGTTCGAGCGCCCCGCGCACACCTTCGTGGGCCATTTCATCGGCTCGCCGGGCATGAATTTCTTACCTGCCAGCCAGCAGGGCGACAGCCTGCTCGTCGCGGGCATGCCGCTCACGCGCACCAACGGGCGGGGGCTGCCGCAAGGCGAGCTAACCCTGGGCATACGGCCCGAATACCTGGCCCTGGCGCCCGCGAGCGCCGACGCCTGCCTCAGCGCCACCGTGCGCCAGGTGCAGGACATAGGCACCTACGTGCTGGTGAGCTGCGAGGCCATGGGCCACAAGCTCAAGGCACGGCTGGCGCCGGACGCCGCGGCACCGGCCGTGGGCGACACGGTGGGCCTGCGCGTGCTGGACCGCCACACCTGTTTCTACCGCAACGAGGAGCTGGTCGCATGAGCGCGCAGACCAAGCCCGTGAACCAGAAGGCCTGGTTCCTCATCCTGCCCGTGTTCATCTGCGTGGCCTTCTCGGCCATCCTGCCGCTGATGACGGTGGTGAACTACTCGGTGCAGGACATCATCTCGCCGGAGCGGCGCGTGTTCGTCGGCACCGAATGGTTCGCCGCCGTGATGCGCGACGAAGAGCTGCATGCCGCCCTCTGGAACCAGTTGCGCTTCTCCATGGCCGTGCTGGCCGTGGAGCTGCCGCTGGGCATCGCGCTGGCGCTGGCCATGCCGGCCACGGGCTGGCGGGCCTCGGCCACGCTGGTGATCGTGGCGCTGTCGCTGCTCATCCCCTGGAACGTCGTGGGCACCATCTGGCAGATCTTCGGCCGCGCCGACATCGGCCTCATGGGCGCGGCGCTGCAGCGGCTGGGCATCGACTACAACTACACGGGCGACGCCACCCACGCCTGGCTCACCGTGCTGCTCATGGACGTGTGGCACTGGACGCCGCTGGTGGCGCTGCTGGCCTACGCGGGCTTGCGCTCCATCCCCGACGCCTACTACCAGGCCGCCCGCATCGACGGCGCCAGCAAGCTCGCCGTGCTGCGCTACATCCAGTTGCCCAAGATGCGCGGCGTGCTCATGATCGCCGTGCTGCTGCGCTTCATGGACAGCTTCATGATCTACACCGAGCCTTTCGTCCTCACCGGCGGCGGCCCGGGCAACGCCACCACCTTCCTGAGCCAGTACCTCACGCAAAAGGCCGTGGGCCAGTTCGACCTGGGGCCCGCCGCCGCCTTCTCGCTCATCTACTTCCTCATCATCCTGTTGTTCTGCTTCGTCCTCTACAACTGGATGCAGCGCCTGGGCCAGGCCGGCCAGGAGGTCCCCCATGACTGAGCCGCGCCTGCGCAAGCGCTCCCTGTTCCTCGCGCTCTACCTCGTCTTCGCCCTGCTGCCCATCTACTGGATGGTCAACATGAGCTTCAAGACCAACGAGGAAATCCTCTCCAGCTTCAGCCTGCTGCCGCAGCACTTCACCTGGGCCAACTACGCCACCATCTTCACCGACCCGTCCTGGTACTCCGGCTACATCAACAGCCTGATCTACGTGGCCATCAACACCGTGATCGCCATCACCGTGGCGCTGCCCGCGGCCTATGCCTTCAGCCGCTACAGCTTCCTGGGCGACAAGCACGTCTTCTTCTGGCTGCTGACCAACCGCATGACGCCGCCGGCCGTGTTCCTGCTGCCCTTCTTCCAGCTCTACACCACCGTTGGGCTGATGGACACGCACATCGCCGTCGCGCTGGCACACCTGCTGTTCAACGTGCCGCTGGCGGTGTGGATCCTGGAAGGCTTCATGAGCGGCATCCCGCGCGAGCTCGACGAGACGGCCTACATCGACGGCTACAGCTTCCCGCGCTTCTTCCTGACCGTCTTCCTTCCGCTCATCAAGGCCGGCGTGGGCGTGGCCGCCTTCTTCTGCTTCATGTTCTCGTGGGTGGAACTGCTGCTGGCGCGCACGCTCACCAGCGTCAACGCCAAGCCCATCGTCGCCACCATGACGCGCACCGTCAGCGCCAGCGGCATGGACTGGGCGACGCTGGCCGCCGCCGGCGTGCTCACCATCGTTCCCGGCGCGGTGGTCATCTGGTTCGTGCGCCACTACATCGCGAAGGGCTTCGCGATGGGCCGCGTTTGAGGAGTCGCCGCCATGTTCGACTGGATGGTCTGGACCACCCCCGTGGCCGTGTTCTTCACTTGCATCGCGCTGATGCTGGTGGGCATGACGGTGTGGGAGATCAAGTCGCCCACGACCTTGCGCAAGGGCTTTTTGCCCATTGCCACCACGCGCGGTGACCGACTCTTCATCGGCCTGCTCACCGCGGCCTACATCAACCTGGCCTTCGTGGGCCTGGGCGAAAAGTTCACCCAATGGTTCTCGCTGAGCGAGGAGCCCAGCGTGTGGATCGGCTTCGTGCTGTCCATGGCCGTGCTGGCGCTGGTCATGCGCAAGGGCTGAGCCGCTTCAGCTCCAACACCTCACTCCCAAGGCTTCACGGCCCGGTGCTGCCCCGGGGCCGCGCGCCAGCCAACACACTCGGGGCAGCGTCGCAACCGCCACACCATCAACGAGACGAGGAGACGCAACATGAAGATGCGCTACACCGCACTGGCCCTGGCCGCCGCCGCAGCGCTGGGCAGCCACGCCGCCTGGGCCGACGAGGCCGCGGCCAAGAAATGGATAGACGCCGAGTTCCAGCCCTCCACGCTGAACAAGGACCAGCAGATGGCCGAGATGAAGTGGTTCATCGAGGCGGCCAACAAGCTCAAGGCCAAGGGCGTGAAGGAAATCTCCGTCGTCTCGGAAACCATCACCACCCACGAGTACGAGTCCAAGACCCTGGCCAAGGCCTTCACCGAGATCACCGGCATCACCGTCAAGCACGACCTCATCCAGGAAGGCGACGTGGTGGAGAAGCTGCAGACCTCCATGCAGTCCGGCAAGAGCATCTACGACGGCTGGATCTCCGACTCCGACCTGATCGGCACCCACTACCGCTACGGCAAGATCATGAACCTCACCGACTACATGGCCGGTGCGGGCAAGGAGTGGACCAACCCGGGCCTGGACATCAAGGATTTCATCGGCACCAGCTTCACCACCGCGCCGGACGGCAAGCTCTACCAACTGCCTGACCAGCAGTTCGCCAACCTCTACTGGTTCCGCGCCGACCTGTTCGAGCGCAAGGACCTCAAGGACAAGTTCAAGGCCAAGTACGGCTACGACTTGGGCGTGCCGCTGAACTGGAGCGCCTACGAGGACATCGCCGAGTTCTTCACCAACGACGTCAAGCAGATCGACGGCAAGCCCATCTACGGCCACATGGACTACGGCAAGAAGGACCCCAGCCTGGGCTGGCGCTTCACCGACGCGTGGCTGTCCATGGCCGGCACGGCGGACAAGGGCATTCCCAACGGCATGCCGGTGGACGAGTGGGGCATCCGCGTCGCGGACGACAAGTGCACCCCTGTGGGCGCCTCGGTGGAGCGCGGCGGCGCCACCAACTCGCCCGCGGCCGTCTACGCGCTGACCAAGTACGTGGACTGGATGAAGAAGTACGCGCCCAAGGAAGCCACGGGCATGACCTTCGGCGAGGCCGGCCCCGTGCCCGCCCAAGGCCAGATCGCGCAGCAGATCTTCTGGTACACGGCCTTCACGGCCGACATGACCAAGAAGGGCCTGCCCGTGGTCAACGCCGACGGCACGCCCAAATGGCGCATGGCGCCCGGACCCAACGGCCCGTACTGGAAGCAGGGCATGCAAAACGGCTACCAGGACGTGGGCTCCTGGACCTTCTTCAAGGGCCACGACGCCAACCGCACCGCCGCGGCCTGGCTGTACGCGCAGTTCGTGACGGCCAAGACCACCTCGCTGAAGAAGACGCTCACGGGCCTGACGCCCATCCGCGAGTCCGATATCCAGAGCAAGGCCATGACGGACATGGCCCCCAAGCTCGGCGGCCTGGTGGAGTTCTACCGCTCGCCCGCCCGCGTGGCCTGGACGCCCACGGGCACCAACGTGCCGGACTACCCCAAGCTGGCCCAACTGTGGTGGAAGAACGTGGCCCAGGCCGTGACCGGCGAGAAGACGCCGCAGGCCGCCATGGACACGCTGGCCAAGGAGATGGACGACGTGATGGCCCGCCTGGAGCGCGCCGGCATGGCCCAGTGCCCGCCCAAGCTCAACAAGAAGGAAGACCCCAAGAAGTGGCTCTCCGACAAGGGCGCGCCGTGGGCCAAGCTGGCCAACGAGAAGCCCAAGGGCGAAACCATCGCCTACCAGACGCTGCTGGACGCCTGGAAGGCGGGCAAGGTGCGTTGAGGTTTGCGGCGCCCCGCGCCTTGCACCTGGCGCCTGGATGAGCAAAGCCGCCCGCGGGCGGCTTTTTCATTGGAGCCGGCGGGAAGCGCCCGCCGCGGCGGCGCCTGCTTAGCGCCTGCTCAGCGCCTGTTCAGCGCTTGATCAGCGCCCGCCGCGCTGCCCCGCCAGCCAGGTGCCGCCCGCGCCGCAGCCGGCGATGACGGCGATGCCCAGCAGCGTCCAGCCGTCCGGCGCGTGGCCGAACAGCCACCAGCCCGCCAGCGTCGCCAAGCCGACCTGGCCGTACAGGAAGGGCTGCAGCGTCGAGGCCTGCGCATGGCGGAAGGCCATGGTCAGCAGCGTGTGGCCCAGGGTGCTGAACACCGCCATCAGCCCAAGCAGCGCCCACAGCCGCGGCTGCGTGGGAAAGGCGCCGGCCCAGGGCAGCGCCACCGAGGTCAAGGCCACCGCCACGCCGGCCGTCCACAGTTGCAGCGTGGACGGGTCGTCCTCCCGCACCAGCGCGCTGGTGATGAGCTGATAGGCCGCGTTCACCACCACCAGCGTCAGCGGCAGCAGCATGGCCCAGCGGAAGTCGCCGGCATCGGGCCTGACCACGAGCAGCGCCCCCGTGAAACTGCCGGCCACCAGCAGCCAGCGCAGCGGCGTGACGCGCTCGCCCAAGCGGTGCGCGGCCAGCAGCGTCACCAGCAGCGGCGTGAGCATCTGCAGTGCGGTGAACTCGCCCAGCGGCAGCAGCTTGAGGCTGGTGAAGGCCAGCGCGCCGGCGCTGGCAAAGAGCACGCCCCGCAGCGCGTGCAGCCCCGGCCGCCGCGTGGCGAAGGCGCGGCGGCCCTTGCGCGCCACCACCAGCGCGCCCGTCACCGAGGCCTGCAGCAGGTAGCGGAACCACATCGCCACCAGCACCGGCACCGCGCCGCCCACGACCTTGGTGGTGCCGTCCAGCGCCGAAAAGCAGACCGTGGCCAGGACGATCAGGGCAATGCCCAGGCGCTCGTTGCGCCAGGCGCGGGAGAGGGCAGGCGAGGCCGGCGCCGCGCCGCTTGCCGGCGCGCCGTCCGCCTCGGGATGCGGCACCTCAGGCGCCGGCTTGCTGCACCGCCGACACCGCGGCGCGCAGGCCCAGCAGGTAGCTTTCCACGCCGAAGCCAGCGATCTGGCCGCGGGCGATCTCGGCGATCACGCTGGTGTGGCGGAAGGCTTCGCGCGCGTGGATGTTGGACATGTGCACTTCGATGATGGGGCACTTCAAGATGGCCAGCGCGTCGCGGATGCCGTAGCTGTAGTGCGTCCAGGCGCCGGCGTTGATGATCACGGCCTCGGTGCCGTCGGTGTGCGCGCGGTGGATGCGCTCGGCCATCTCGCCTTCGAAATTGGTCTGGAAGCACTCCACCTCCGCACCCAGCTCCTGGCCCAGCGCGCGAAGCTGGTCATCGATCTGCGCCAGCGTGGCCGTGCCGTACTGCTTGGGGTCGCGCTTGCCGAACATGTTCAGGTTGATGCCGTGCAGGGTGAGGATTTTCATGAGCCGTCCTTGGAAAAACCCGGCAGCTTAAACGCGCGCAACGCCGCCAACGTCCCGCATGCCGGTACGCCACGACGCGGCCGCCGGGAAAGCCTTGCGCTCGGTTACGGGTAAACCCTTATCGTCCGCGCGCTGCCCACCTGCCGGCTGCGCCCGCCTGCCCGCCGCTCATTGCCCGCCCAAATGCTGAACATCCTCTCCATCACCGTACCCATCTACCTGCTCATTGGCCTGGGCTACCTGGCCGGGCTGCGCGGCTGGTTCACCAAGCCGGAGTCGCGGGTGCTTGGGCGCTTCGTCATACAGCTCGCGCTGCCGGCGCTGATGTTCCAGGCGCTGTCCTCGCGCCGGGTGGCGGAGATCCTCAACGGCCCCTTCCTGCTGTCCTACGCGGTGGGGTCGCTGGCGTCCATGGCGGTGGGCCTCGTGGTGGCGCGCAAGCTGCGGCGCCGCGGCATCGCGCTGAGCGCCTATTTCGGCCTGGGCATGAGCGCATCCAACAGCGGCTTCGTGGGCTACCCCATCGTGGTCCAGTTCCTGGGACCCGTCGCGGCGGTGGCCATGGCGCTGGCCATGCTGGTGGAGAACCTGGTGATGATTCCCGTGGCCGTGGCGCTGGCCGACGGCGACAACAGCTCCAAGGCCTGGGCCGCGACGCTGTGGCGCACGCTCAAGCGGCTGGCGGGCAACCCGCTCATCCTCTCCATCGTGGCGGGGCTGGCCATGTCGCTGCTGGGCCTGTCGCTGCCGCAGCCCGTGGCGCGCGCCGTGCAACTGCTGGCCAACGCCTCCAGCGCCGCGGCCCTGTTCGTCATCGGCTGCTCGCTGGTCGGCCTGCAACTGCGCGGCCGGCTCAGCGACATCGCCGGCGTCGCCCTGGGCAAGCTGCTGCTGCACCCGCTGTTGGTGCTGGCCATGCTGACGCTGCTGCCGCCCATCGAAGGCCCGCTGCGCGCCGCGGCCGTGGCCTTCGCGGCCATGCCTATGCTCAGCATCTACCCCATCCTGGCTCAGCGCCACGGCGAGGAAAGCTTCACCGCCGCCGTGCTGCTGCTGGCCACGCTGCTGTCCTTCATGACCATCAGCGTGTGGCTGTGGGTGCTCACGGCGGTGCTGGGCTGGGTGTGAGCAGCACAGCCAGCGGCCGTGGGCACGCAGGCTGCACGCTAACACTGTCGCGCCGGCCACGGGCAGCGCCCAGACGCCTGGGCGCCAGCAGGCGGGCAGTTTCACAAACCTAGAATCCCGGCCATGAAAAGCTTCACACACCGTCAGCTTGGCGCCCAAATCCTTCGGGCCCGGCTGGGAGACGCCGTCGAGCTGTTTTATTGCAGCCCGCTGGCGGACCGGTTTCAGGGCCCCGCGCGCGGCGGACTGCCGGTGCTGTTTCCGCAATTCGCCGAATACGGCCGGCTGGTCAAGCATGGCTTTGCCCGCGACATGGACTGGACGCTGCTGGAGCATGGCGCCAACGCGTCGTGCGAACGGCTGCATTACGTGCTGGAAGTGGCCCAGGGCGAATATCCCGGCTGGCCGCACGCCGCACGGCTGGAATTGAAGGCACAAGCCACGGCCGACGCCGTGGAATTCACCCTCACCGTGCTCAACACCGGCCCAAACGAATTCAGTTTCACGGGCGGCCTGCACCCGTATTTCGCCGTGGACGATCTGCTGGCCACCCGGGTGCTGGGCCTGCAGGGTTTGAAGGCATCGGACCGCTACCGGCCGGAGTTCAAGCGGCAGGACGAACCGGCCTTGAGCCTGCCGGATTCGATATTCGAGCGCCTGTACGACGGCGGCTCAGAGGTGGAACTGGTCTGCGGACAAAAGCGCCTGCGCTTGTCGGCCAGCGGATTCGACCAGTGGATGGTCTGGAGCCCCGGCCGCGACGGCGCCCAAGCGCTCAAGGATTTGCCGGACGAGGACTGGCGCCAGTTCCTCTGCGTCGAGCCCGTGATCGTGTCGCGGCCGGTGCGGCTGGCGCCCGGCGAGAAATTCACCGGGCGCCTGCGCGTGGGCTTGGCCTGAAAACACCGCCGGCATGACCGCTCGTGCCAAGCGGGTGGATCATCGCCTGCGCGCCCGGCGACAGGCCATTGATCAAGCGGCATGACAGGTCGCGCGAAAGGGCGCGAAGTGAAAAACGAAAAATAGGGCTGCAGGCTGCTATGCGGCAAACCAGTCGGTCCAGCGCAGGCCGGCGATGGAGCTGAAGTCACGCACGTTGCACGTCACGAGCGTGAGTCCCTGTGCAATGGCGATGGCAGCGATCTGCCCATCCACGAAAGGCAGCGGCCTGCCGGCGCGCTCCAGGTCGGCCCGCAGTTCGGCGTGCACGCGTGCGGCGCCAGCGTCATAGGGCAGCACGGGCAGCACGGACACCACGTCGGACAGGTAGCGGCCTATGGCGTCCTTGCGCTGGCCGTCGGGCATGCGCAGCCAGCCGTAACGCAGCTCATGCCACACGGGTGCCGGCACGGCCAGATCGGCCTGATGCCGGACAAGGTTGTCCATCACGCGGGCGTTGGGCTGCACGCGCACGGCTTCGGACAGCACGTTGGTGTCCAGCAGCCAGGCCACAGAGGACGGCGATGGGCCGGGCGGCGACATGGCGCACCGGCCTCACAGCGGCCACTCGACGTCGCGGCCCGCACCGGCATCGCGCACGTCGGCGAAGGGGTCGCGCTCGTCCACACCGTCCACGTGCTCTGCCCGCCAATGCTGCAGCCGAGCGGCAAAGCCCTCGTGTTCCACCGCCAGGCGTTGGTACTGGCTCCACGACATGAGCACGCCCGCAGGCTGGCCACGGCGGGAAATCACGACGGGCTCCTGCGCACTTTCCGCTTCGCGCAGCGTATCGGCCAAATGGGCGCGGACGTCGGTCAAGGGCAGTGTCTGCATGCGGCTTCCCGGGGAAATCAAAGGTGGCCATCGATGCGGCCACGAAATGTACATTTCAATTGTACGGTTCGCGGCCTGCCGAGGACTTACAGCCTCACGCCGGCGACGACCTCAACCCATACGCCTTGCCGTCCACGAACAGGTATTCCGCCCGCAGCACCGGCTCGCCCTTTTCCCCGGCGTACGTGAACCCCAGCACGCCCACGTTGGCGTTGGGCTTGATGGGCGCCACGCCCCAGGCCTGCATGCGGGTGAGCGGCGCCAGCTCCACCGTCCAGCGCTTGTCCTTGCGGCTGGGCAGCCTGGCGTTGGCCAGCAAGGCCGCGCCGTCCACGCTGGCGGATTGCGCGGGCAGCGCGCGCTGGCGCAGGTCGGCCGGCAGCGTCGGCGTGGGCGGCAGCTCCAGCACCAGTTCCGCGTGCGGGTTGCGCCAGTGCACCTCGCGCGCCGCGCCTTCGATGTAGAGGGGCCGGCTCTGGTCGAAGCTGCTCCAGCCGTGGTGGGCGCGCGCCGTGGGCAGCAGCGCACAGGCACCGGAAGCGATCAACAGTCGTCGTTTCATGTCCACGTGAAATCCTTTCCCTGCCTGGTCAGGCGTAGGCGATCCAGCGGCCGCAGAGGATGGCGGCGAGCCACAAGCCCATGGACAACAGGGCTTGCGCCCGCGCCACGCCGTCCAGCCGCTCTATGCCGCCGCGCCAGTGGAACAGCAGCGCATTGAGCCCGCCGGCCGCCACCAGCGCGAGCTTGGCGACGAAGAAGCGGTTTGAAAGCATCTCGCCGGGCTGGCTGCCGAACATCAGCAGCCCGCTGGCGGCCACCAGCGCGAAGCCGGCCACGGCCACCCGCAGCGCCAGCCGCGCCAGTGCCGGAGCGGGCAATTCGCGCGCCGCGCCCAACGCGCGCAGCTCGAACACCACCAGGCTGCCCAGCAGCAGCGCAATGCCGGTGATGTGCGCAGCTTCCAGCGCGGGATAGGCCCAGGCATGGGACTGCACCCAGGCCAGGGCGGCGGGCGCTTCGAGGGCGGAAAGGTCGGCCATGGCTTGACCTTATAGGAAGCCGCGTGGCGCTTGGCACCGCCTGCCGGTCACGCCGCCAGCCCCGCTTCCCGCACCCCGCACACCTCTCCCGTGCGCCCGGCCTCGTAGCCCGGCAGCGCCGCCACCGCGGCGCGGTAGGTGGGGGACTGCATGAGCGACAGCAGCGCCTGCAGGTCCGGCCGCCTCTCGTCGGCGGCGTTGAAGGCCAGGAAATAGCGCTCGCGCAGCAGCGGGATGAAGTGCAGGCCGAAGCGCTGCGCGGCGGTCTGCACGCCCAGCCCAACGTCGGCCATGCCGCTGGCAATGAAGGCGGCCACCGCCGCATGCGTGAATTCGGCATTGTCAAAACCCGCCACCTCCCGCGGCGCAATGCCGTGGCGCGCCAGCAGCAGCTCGGTCAGCAGCCGGGTGCCGGAGCCCGCGGGGCGGTTGACGAAGCGCAGGTCGGGGCGGCGCAGGTCGGCCATGCCACTGACGCGCCGCGGATTGCCCGGCGCGGCGAACAGGCCTTGCGTGCGCACCGCCAGGTGCACCAGCCGATGCTTTTCGTTGCGCAGCCAGGGCGCGTAGCGCTGCGCCGCAGCAGCCTCGAATTCGCCTATGGGCACGTGGAAACCGGCCAGCTCGCATTCGCCGTGCGACAGCGCCGCCACCGATTCAAAGCTGTTGCGGTAGCGCAGCTCCACGCCCAAGGACGCCGCCTGCAGCTGCTCCAGCAGCGCCGCCACCGCAAAGCCGTGGCTGGCGTGCAGGCGCAGCGCGCGCGGGGGCACGGGCAGCGTGCGTTCGAGCTCGCCTTCCAGCTCCGAGGCCAGCGACTGCAGCAGCGGCGACAAGCGCGCGGCAATGCGCTTGTCGGCCCAAATGAGCTTTTCCGCCAGCGGCGTGAGCGTGGAGCCGCGCCCGCGCCCCGCCACCAGCAGCGGCTGGCCGAACAGCGCTTCGGCCTGCTTGATCCGCCCCCAGGCGCTGCGGTAGCTCAGGCCCTGCACGCGCGCGGCCTCGGCAATGGCGCCCGTCTCGGCGATGGCGGCCAGCAGCGCGATCAGCGCGGTGGTGTCGGCCTCGGCCGGCACGCCGCCTTCGGCCGCCGCGCCGTCGCGCCGGCCCAGCTCCCAGCGCGGTGTGATGCGAATGCGGAACATCTGGCAAGACCTTGCATATTTGATCCAGGCCACAGGGCTATCTTGCCGAGCAAGCCGGACCGGATTTCGGTTGATTGAAACATATGGCGGCTTCGACATAGCCGCCCGCAAGGAGACAGCCATGAGCAGCGTGATCCCGATCCGCCCGCTGGCGGACGCCCCGCGCCGGGGCCAGCGCACGCAACGCGAACGCCCCGTGACGGCCCAAGCGCTGGCCGACGTCGAGGCCACCACCGCCCACCTGGTGCTGCGGCGCGACTTGCTGATTGAGCACCTGCACGCGCTGAACGACCGCTTCGGCCAGTTGCGCACCGACCACCTGGCGGCGCTGGCCCAGCGCATGAAGCTGGCGCAGACCGAGGTGTACGAGGTCGCGAGCTTCTATCACCACTTCGACGTGGTGCGCGAGGACGCGCAGGGCGCCTACCCGGCGCCGCCGCGCCTCACGGTGCGCGTGTGCGAGAGCCTGAGCTGCTCGCTGGCGGGCTCGCACGCGCTGCTGGAAAAGCTGCCGCAACTGCTGGACGCGGACGTGCGCGTCATCCCCGCGCCCTGCGTGGGCCGCTGCGAGCAGGCGCCGGTGGCGGTGGTGCACCAGCATCCCGTGCCGCACGCCACGCTGGAGGCGGTGGTGGAGAAGGTGCAGGGCAGCGTCGCCGCGCACGCGCCGGAGCCCTACGCGAACCTGGACGACTACCGCGCCGCGGGCGGCTACCGGCTGCTGGAAGCCTGCCGCCGCGGCGAGCGCGAGCTGGAGAGCGTGCTCGCCACGCTGGAAGACGCCGGCCTGCGCGGCTTGGGCGGCGCGGGCTTTCCGGCCGGGCGCAAGTGGCGCCTGGTGCGCCAGCAGCCGGGGCCGCGTCTGATGGCGGTGAACATCGACGAAGGCGAGCCCGGCACGTTCAAGGACCGCCACTACCTGGAGCGCGATCCGCACCGCTTCCTCGAAGGTGCGCTCATCGCCGCCTGGGCCGTGGGCGTGGAGGCCATCTACATCTACCTGCGCGACGAGTACCACGGCTGCCGCGCGCTGCTGGAGGCCGAGCTGGAGCGCCTTCACGCCGCGCCGCCCGCGGGCGGGCTGCCCACCATCGAGCTGCGCCGCGGCGCGGGCGCCTACATCTGCGGCGAAGAGTCCGCGATGATCGAATCGATAGAAGGCAAGCGCGGCATGCCGCGGCTGCGCCCGCCCTACGTGGCGCAGGTCGGCTTGTTCGGCCGGCCCACGCTGGAGCACAACTTCGAGACGCTGTACTGGGTGCGCGACCTGGTGGAGCGCGGCCCCCAGTGGTTTGCCGGCCAGGGCCGCCATGGGCGCAAGGGGCTGCGCAGCTTCTCGGTGTCCGGCCGCGTGGCGAAGCCCGGCGTGCACCTGGCGCCGGCGGGCATCACGCTGCGCGAGCTGGTCGACGAGTATTGCGGCGGCATGCTGCCGGGCCACGAGCTGTACGCCTACCTGCCGGGCGGCGCGTCGGGGGGGATCCTTCCGGCGCGGCTGGCCGACGTGCCGCTGGACTTCGACACGCTGCAGCCGCACGGCTGCTTCATCGGCTCGGCGGCGGTGATGGTGCTGTCGCAGCACGACCGCGCCACCGATGCCGCGCGCAACCTCATGCATTTCTTCGCCGAGGAAAGCTGCGGCCAGTGCACGCCCTGCCGCAGCGGCACGGCCAAGATCGAGGAGCTCATCGCCACCGACCGCTGGAACACGGGGCTGATAGCCGAGCTCTCCCAAGTCATGCGCGACGCCTCCATCTGCGGCCTGGGCCAGGCCGCTTCCAACCCCGTGGATTGCGTCATCAACTACTTCCCGCAGGAGCTGCAGCCATGAACGCACGCGTCCCGACCCCGGAACTGCAAACCCTGGAGCTGCAGCTCGACGGCCGCACGGTGCAGGCGCTGCCCGGCCAAACGCTGTGGGAAGTGGCGATGCGCGAGGGCGTGGAGATTCCGCACCTCTGCCACAAGGATGGCCTGCGCCCCGTGGGCAACTGCCGCGCGTGCGTGGTGGAAGTGGAGGGCGAGCGCACGCTGGCGGCCTCCTGCTGCCGCGCCGCGGCGCCGGGCATGAAGGTCAACATCGACAGCCCGCGCGCCGTCAAGGCCCGCGCCATGGTGCTGGAGCTGCTGGTGAGCGACGCCGGCAGCACGGACGAATACACCCGCGAGTCCGAGCTGACGCAGTGGGCGAACGCCCTGGACGTGCCGCGCGGCCGGCTGCCGCAGCGCGCGCGCAGCTACGCCGCGCCGGACCTGAGCCACGCCGCCATCGCCGTCAACCTGGACGCCTGCATACAGTGCACGCGCTGCCTGCGCGCCTGCCGCGAGGAGCAGGGCAACGACGTGATCGGCCTGGCGCTGCGCGGCGCGGCCGAGCGCATCGTGTTCGACGCGGGCGATCCCATGGGCCAGTCCAG
Organism: Azohydromonas lata; assembly: GCF_034427735.1. NCBI lineage: Bacteria > Pseudomonadati > Pseudomonadota > Betaproteobacteria > Burkholderiales > Sphaerotilaceae > Azohydromonas > Azohydromonas lata. The sequence goes on along the minus strand of NZ_JAXOJX010000014.1, from coordinate 92,597 downwards.
CTGCGTGGCCTGCGGCGAGTGCGTGCAGGCCTGCCCAACGGGCGCCCTCATGCCCGCGCGCGGCGCGGGGCTGGCGGAGATCACCAAGAAGGTGGACTCGGTGTGCCCCTATTGCGGCGTGGGTTGCCAGCTCACCTGGAACGTCGGCCCCGACGGCCAGGGCGGCGAGCGCATCCACACCGTCACCGGCCGCGACGGCCCGGCCAACCAGGGCCGGCTGTGCGTCAAGGGCCGCTACGGCTTCGACTACATCCACAACCCGCGCCGCCTGACCGTGCCGCTGGTGCGCCGCCACGGCGTACCCAAGAGCCCGGCCGACATCGAGGCGGTGAAGTCCGGCGCCAAGCCGCTGAGCGAGCTGTTCCGCGAGGCGAGCTGGGACGAGGCGCTGGCGCTGGCCGCGGGCGGTTTCGCGCGCATCCGCGACGCCGCGCAACCCGGCTTCGACTCGCCGCTGGCGGGCTTTGGTTCGGCCAAGGGCAGCAACGAGGAGGCTTATCTCTTCCAGAAGCTGGTGCGCCAGGTGTTGCACAGCTCGCACGTGGACCACTGCACGCGGCTGTGCCACGCCAGCTCGGTGGCGGCGCTGCTGGAGGGCATCGGCTCCGGCGCGGTGAGCAACCCGGTGGCCGACGTGGCGCAGGCGGAAGTGATCTTCCTCATCGGCGCCAACCCGACCGTGAACCACCCGGTGGCCGCGAGCTTCATCAAGAACGCAGTGGATGCGGGCGCAACCCTCATCATCGCCGACCCGCGCCGCCAGCAGCTCACGCGCCGCGCCAAGTGGCATTTGCAGTTCCGCCCGGACACGGACGTGGCGCTGCTCAACGGGCTGCTGCACGTGATCATTGCCGAAGGCCTGGTGGACGAGGGCTTCATTGCCGCGCGCGTGCAGGGCTACGAGGCCTTGAAAGCCTCGGTGGCGGAGGCGACGCCGGAGCGCATGGCCGAGATCTGCGGCATTCCGGCGGACACCCTTCGCGAGGTGGCGCGCACCTTTGCCACCGCGCGCAGCGCCATGATCCTGTGGGGCATGGGCGTGAGCCAGCACGTGTACGGCACGGACAACGCGCGCGGGCTCATCGCGCTGTCGCTCATCACCGGCCAGATAGGCCGTCCCGGCACGGGGCTGCACCCGCTGCGCGGCCAGAACAACGTGCAGGGCGCCAGCGACGCGGGGCTCATCCCCATGATGCTGCCCAACTACCAGCGCGTGAGCGAGGCGGCCGTGCGCGCGCAGTTCGAGGCGCTGTGGCACAGCGACATCGACCCGCGCCCGGGCATGACGGTGGTGGAAATCATGCACGCGGCGCACGAGGGCCACATCCGCGGCCTGTTCGTGGAGGGCGAGAACCCGGCCATGAGCGACCCGGACCTGAACTTCGCGCGCCAGGCGCTGTGCGAGCTGCAGCATCTGGTGGTGCAGGACATCTTTGCCACCGAAACGGCGCTGCTGGCCGACGTCATCCTGCCGGCTTCGGCGCAGCCTGAGAAATGGGGCACGTACACGAACACCGACCGGCTGCTACAGGTGGGCCGCCCGGCAGTGGCGCCGCCGGGGCAGGCGCGGCAGGACTTGTGGGTGATCGAGCAGCTGGCCCGCCGCTTGGGCGCGGGCTGGAACTACTGGCGCGACGAGGATGGCGACGGGCAAGCCGCCGCCGAGGCGCCGGTGGCGCGCGTCTATGAGGAGATGCGCGGCGTGATGGCGCCGCTGGCGGGCGTGCCGTGGACGCGGCTGCAGCGCGAGGAGGCGGTGGTCACGCCCGCGCCGGCGGAGGATGCGCCGGGCCAAGCCGTCGTCTTCATAGACGGCTTTCCCACGGCCGACGGGCGCGCGCGGCTCGTGCCCACGCAGTTCCGCCCCGGCGTGGAGCGCACGGACAGCGAATATCCCTTCGTCCTGACCACGGGCCGCGTGCTGGAGCACTGGCACACGGGCGCCATGACGCGGCACGCGAGCATGCTGGACGCCATCACGCCGCAGGCGCTGGTGAGCCTGCATCCGCTGGACGCGGCCAGCCAGGGCGTGAGCGACGGAGCCATGGTCAGGCTGCAGACGCACCACGGCGAGGTGGTTGCGCGCGCGAGCATCAGCGACCAGGTGCAGCGCGGCCAGCTCTTCATTCCCTTTGCCTTCTGGGAGGCCGCGGCCAACACGCTCACCGGCGACGCGCTGGACGCCGTGGCCAAGATTCCGGGCTTCAAGGTCACGGCGGCGCGCCTGCAGCCCGCCTGACGATGCAAAAAGCGCCGGGGCGCAGGCCCTTTGGTGCTGTTTGAGCCGCCTTGGGCGGCGCGCAGGAGCCTGCAAGGGCCTCTGGCGTGCCGCAAAAGGCGGCTTCTTCGTTATGGGATGTGACGCCGGCCCCGTCTTTGGTCAACTGAACGGGCCATGCAGGCGTTACAGCGGTTGCGCGCGCATGGGCCGAAAAAAGGCCTTTCAAACCCGTTGTTTCGTCATCTGGAAGCACGCCCCGTCTCAAGTCCCCACCTGCAGCAACGGGCGCAACAGAGAGCTTCCAAACCGGGGCGGGCACAACGGTTGCCTGTGTGACCTTCGTCACAAATGCCCCGTCAGCATCGCTGCCGGGGCTTAACTGCATCCACTTACGCCTCCAAAGATGCCGTAACGCGTGCCAAAGCATGTCGTGGCATTGTTCGTTCCGCGGCACGAACAGACGTGCAACGCAATCCATGACGACCCTGAGTGACGAGGCGTGCCCAAGCGCCACGCCTCAGTAACTCTTCGCCGAGGCCCGGAAATACATGCCCTGTGCATGTTTTCCGTGGCGTGCTGTTGACTACTCGAATGAATATCATGACCCAAAGGCAACTTTTGGCCATTGCGCTTGCATGCTCCGCTTTTCTAGGCGCATGCGGTGGAGGCAGTGACCTCCAACAGGAAAATGCCGCCCAAACCGAATCGGTTTCGGCCGTCGCGGCAAATTCCGGCACCCAACAAACGACTGAAGCGGCCAAGGAATTGTTCGCTTCGTCCAGCCTGACGGCGTCGGCGATTTCCGCCAGCACCTCCACGGCTTCCACTTCAACGTCCACCGCGGAATCGAGCACCGTCTCGGCTTCCATTTCCGCGGCTGAAACGGACACGGAGGATTCCTCCATCCGTTATGGCGCCGATGATTTTGCCCAGTTGCCTGAGCTCGACCCGCTGACCTTTGTGCGCCAGCAATACAGCGACGGCTCGTATTTGGCTTCCGCCGATTACGCCGCCGCCTCCACCGTCAAATGGAACCCCGGCCACTACGTCGAATATGGCTCCAAGGCCAGCGATTTCATGATCGACGCCGGCCTGCGTGAAACCGCGAGCATGCCTTTCGTGAAGGGCATCATGGTGCGCGCCAACTGGAGCCAGTTGGAAAAAGGCAAGGGTGAGTACGACTTCTCCCGCGTCGACCGCTACCTGACCAAGGCCAAGGCCAAGGGCAAGCGCTTGTTCCTGACGCTGGGCACCAAGACGTTCAACGGCGATGCGGCCATCCCCAACTACATGCGCACCGACCAGTACAGCGGTGGGGCCTTCCGCATCGGCACCATCATCGGCACCTTTGGCGAGAACGCGGCGCTGTACGACGACGAGGTGCGCGACCGCCTGATCGCGCTGGTCCAGGCGCTGGGCCGCCGCTACAACAACGACAACAGCTTTGAAGGCATCACCTTCAACGAAACTGCCTTTGGCCAATTGGTCCGCCCCATGAGCGACGCGCAGAAGGAGAAATTCTTCGCCAACCTCGCCAAGGTGGATACCGCCGCGCGCCAGGCTTTTCCCAACAGCGTGGTGATTCAATTCATCAATTACCCGTCCAACCTGGTACCGCCGCTGTTTGCCAATATGAAGGACAAGGGCGTGGGCATGGGCGGCCCCGACGTTTTCATCAACGACCCGGACCTCAACAAATCCGCCTACCGCTTCAATCCTGAAGCCAAGGGTATTGTGCCCATCGGCATGAAGGTGGAGTCGGATTGCTATAACGCCGTGCGCCATGGCGGTCCTTACACCCAGGTGGACGTGCGCGATATTTACCGCTTCGCCCGCGACAAGCTGTATGCCAACTACATGTTCTGGTATCGCTATACCGACCGCCACAATCCCTGGCAGGACGTGCTGAGCATGTTCAAGGGTGAGGCATTCCCCGATGGCGGTGCCGGCGGCCTGAGCGCAGCCTGCCCGTCCAAATTCGGCAACTGCGCTGCGCGCCTGCCTTAATCAGGTGATTGGCCGAGCCCGCTTTGACGGGCTCCAAAGCGTCCAGGGCCGACTGAAATGGCCCCTCCCTGGATGACAAGAAGAACACCGGCTAAGCCGACATGAGAGGGACGCGCTTGTCAGCTTTCTGTCAGACAAGCCAGAATTTCACCATGCGGAATACTCAACCCTGTCGATGATGTTTGCTTTTGCAAGCGTGACCGGCAGGGTTTTGTAAGGATTACCGGTTCTTCACGTTTTCCCCGAGCCCGTTGGACAGTTCATGGAACCGTCCCGCGGGCATTTTTTTTGGGTGCCGTTTGGAGGTCTGTGCGCGGCTGTCCGGGACGGGAGCGGACCGAAGCTATGCAGGACAATGCCGGCGCCCCCGGGCTCTGGCCCGCAGAAGTATTTCGCCGCCGCCGTACCCGCCATGACGTTGCCGACCCCGCCTTCGCTCCCGCATTCCAACGCTGTTGCTGTCGTTGGCGCCGAGGACGACGTTGCGGCGCTGGCCCAGGCGCTGATCGCATCGCGCCAGAACGTGCTGCCCAAGCGCCTGGTGGCGCCGGGGCCGGATGTGCAGCAGTTGCATCGGCTGATGCAGGCTGCGGCCGCGGCGCCGGACCATGGCGAGCTGCGGCCCTGGCGTTTCGTGCTCATCCCGGCACCGAAGCGCGCGCTGCTGGCCGACGTGTTCGAGGCTGCGCTGCTGGACCGCGACGCGCAGGCCACGGCGGACCAGCGCGAGTCCGCACGGGAGAAGGCGCACCGCGCACCGCTGCTGATGCTGGCCATCGCCCGCCTGGGCCCGGCGCAGCCGGACATGCCGGTGCTGGAGCGCATGGTGTCCTTGGGCGCGTCGCTGCAAAACCTGCTGTTGCTGGCACATGCCATGGGCTTCGGCGCCGGGCTGACCAGCGGCCAGGCCATGCAGTCGCCACGGCTGCGCGAGCTTTTCGCCTTGCAGCCCGGCGAGGAAGCGGTTTGTTTTGTGAGCGTGGGTACGGTGACGCAGCGCAAACCCATGCGGCCGCGGGCCAGCCCGCACGAGATCCTGAGCGAGCTTTAAGCCGGCGGCCGCTTCACGCGTCGCACGGCCACAGGCGGCGCAGCAGCTCATGCGCCCAAGCGGGCAACGCGTCCGCCGAGGGCGCGGGCGTCCAGGGCTCGACCTTTTCGAACTCGTCGCCAGCGATGACGGCCTCGTGCGCCACCTCGCCTTGTCCACGCACGCTGAGCTTGAGCCAGCCGTGTTCGCCGGCTTCCCACTCCAGCGCGATGGCGCCGCCCGGCTCGGCGTTCACCGCCGGCGGTGGCCAAGCCGTCGCGGTGGCGGCGATGAGGTGATCGGCTTCCTCCAGCGCGATGGACGCCGGCGCGATCCAGCCGCGCTCGGCAATGAAAGGTTCGATTTCGGCCAGGGCCTTGGACAGCAGGGGTGACATGGCCGCGATGGTAGGCGCAGCGCCCGCCCACGGCTGCGGCTGATGCCTTGGCGCATGAGCGGTGCGGACCAGGCGGACGGACGAGCGCCGTCAGTGGCCCAGGCCCATGACAAACCGCCATTATTTTCAAAGCTCCGTTGATACCCTGATAATTCTTGTTATGCAGGTACAAGAACAATTCCATCAACGCTTTGACATTTGCTCGAAGCTGACCCGTCCCGCCATGCTGGCAAGCCAAACTTTGGTGCATGACGGCTGTTTTGCGCAGCACGGTATGGATGGCTCAGGAAACGTGGCGTCATGACGGCGAACGGTTGCACAGCCAAACGCCGCGGCCGTCCGCCCGGCAGCAAGGCCGAAGTGGCCGCGCCGCATGCATTGCTGCGGCTGCACCACTTCAGCTTTCTGCGCGCGCTGGCCGAAGGCGTGGGCTTGCGCAGTGCCTGGGAGCGTTACATGACGTTCGCCGGTGGGCCGGACGACGAGCGGCACTTCGCGGCCCAACTGCGGCGGCTGCGCCGGCAAGTGGCCGAAGCGGCCCGCGCCCATGGCCTGCAGGACATCGCGGCCGAGGCGCTGTCCGATCCCGCACCCGGCCCGGTAACCGGATCACTTCCTGGCCTGGAGGACTGGGTGGCCCAGTGCTGTACCGAAAGCGGGCTGGATGCGGAGGACCGGACCCCGGCCGAATGGCTGCAGGCGTATCAAGATGAATTCGGCCTGGACACCGCTGCGCTGCCGCAACCCGCGCTGGCGACGGCTTTGGCACTGCCGCGATCCGCACGGCTGGCGGCGCTCAACCGGCTGGCGGCGGCGTTGTCGGCGCCGCCGGCGCTCGCCGATGCGCTGTCGCAGTGGTTGGCACCGGCGCTGGCGGCCTCGCTGCGCAGCGCCGGACTGCTCACGCTGCGCGACCTGGTGGACTTCGCCAACGTGCACGGCGCGCGCTGGTTCCGGCTGGTGCGCGGCCTGGGCGAAGTACGCGCGCGGCGCCTGCTGGCGTGGCTGCAACCCCTGGCCGCGGCGCTTGAGCACCCGCTGCGCGAGACGGCGTTGCAGCCGGCCCAACAACTGGCGCTGGCGCGTGGACGGGCCTTGGCGACGGTGCAGGACAGGCGGCTGGGCATCGTCCCTTTGGAGCGCTTGGCGGTGCCGCCGGAGCTCGACGGCCGGGGCGGCACCTTCCGCCTGTCCACGCCCAACGTGCTGGGTGCGCAGACTGATCTGGAGGCGATAGAGGGCTGGCTGCGCCGCTATGCCATGTCGCCGCGCACGCATGCCTCCTACGCGCGCGAGGCTGAGCGCTTCTACCTCTGGTGCCTGTGTGTGCGCAGGAAACCGCTGTCGTCGGTGACGGAGGAGGATTTGCACGCCTACCGCGCCTTCGTCGCCAACCCGCCGGGCGACTGGCTGCAGCCGCGCCAGGAAAGCCGCGACAGCGAGCACTGGCGCCCGTTCCGTGGCCCCTTGAGCCCGCTGTCGCAGCGGCATGCGCTCACCGTCGTGGCCTCGCTGCTGGGGGCGCTGATGAAGGCCGGCTATCTGGGTGCCAGCGCCGCGGCGGGCGTGACGCCGCATTTGAAACTGCCGCGGCCGGGCATAGACGTGCGGCGCAGCTTCGACGAGGCGCAATGGCGCTGGCTGATGGCCTGCTGGGAACGGCTGTACGGCGAAGCCGGCGCGGCTGGCGGCCTGGCCGACCTGGGATCGGATGCCAAGCCCGCGCGCGCGCGCAGCTTGCGCCGGCTGCGGCTGGTGCTGGAGCTGGGCGCCACCACGGGGCTGCGGCTGATCGAGCTGTGCACGGCACGCCTGTCCGGCCTGCGGCGCGAGGTGTTCGACGGCCAGGCGCTGTGGATGCTGGACGTGCTGGGCAAGGGCCACCGCCGGCGCAGCGTGCCCATCTACGACGACATCAAGCTGTTGATTGATCGCCACCAAGCGGACATGGAAGCCGCGGGCATAGGCCATGAGCCCGGCGCACCGCTGCGCACGCTGCTCACGCCGGCCGGGTCTGCCGCCATCGCTGGGGACCCCACGGCGGACCAGGACGGCGTGGCCGAACGCCCTCTCCGCCCTCTCATAGGCGCCCTGCGCCCTGCCGTGCCGCGCTGGCGCCTGGACGACGCGGGCGTGCCCGTGCTGGACGCCAGCCGCCAAGCCGACCGCTGGGGCGCACTGGAGCCGTCCGCCCTCTACCAGTCCTTGAAGCGGCTGCTGCGCCACGCCGGCGAGCACGCGCACGAGGCCGAACCTGCACTGGACGGCACGGCGTTCAACGCCGCCTCCACGCATTGGCTGCGCCATTTCTTCGCCAACAACGCAGCGGCCGATGGCGTGCTTCCAGTGGCGCTCATGGGCGCCATGGGGCATGCGGATTTGAAGACCACGTCGCTCTACACCCGGCCGGAGCAACAGTTCATGGTGCGGGAGCTGGCCAAGGTGAGGCGGCGCGGGACGGGTTGATGGGTGGTTTAACAGCCGTGTGAGGATTTTCGGGAAGCGCTTGACGGAAATCCTGCATAGGCTCGTTGAACCGTTCAACACCCTGCCCTGCGTACGGCGGCGCTCTACCGTGTCGCCCGCCGTCGTGCCTGAGGCCTTGGTCGAGGCCCACGCCGTTGCTGGGAAGTGGGCGCAGGTTCCCAGCCCTTCATGGCGCCGGCCGTTGCCGCGTCGCTTCCATGCCCGTGGCGCGCGGGCATTCAAGCCGGAGGATCCATGTGAGGGTTTTCAGGAGGGTTGCCGACGTCTTCCCTGCCCTGCCTTCCACGAAGGCTGTCGCCCAGTCCAGTCAAGCCAGCGGCCTCTCAGGCCCTGGCCACGCGGGCTGGTGATGGATGCTCAGGGGTGTTGAACCGTTCAACACTTGTGGCCAGCCCAAGTTGTGTTGTGTGGATGCGTTCATGCGATGCAGCAGCAGCCGGCAAGCCTTGCAGCCGCTCATGAGCCGGCAGCCCGGTGCGTGTTGAACCGTTCAACACCCTGTCGTGGTCGGCCGGTACAACGATGTTGGGCAGTGGGCGCACAGCGGTGTTGAACCGTTCAACACCGTGGCTACCCAACACGCTGCGGCGCCATGGCCGTCACCCTGTTTTCAACGCCAAGACGAGGCGTTGAACCGTTCAACACTCCGCCAAGAAAAAAGCGCCTTGCGGCGCCTTGTGACTCACGCCGGTTGCCGGCGTATGAAGTCTTCGACCAGTTGGAGAAGTTCCTCCTCCCGCTCCGGTGCAAGCACTCCCGCCTCGAAACGCAAGGACGCCCTGCCCCGCGCGTCGCGCGACAGCGTGGCCAGCTTGCGACCGTCGCGGCGCACATGGGCAGCGGCCGAGCGCGCGGCCGGCACGACCTCCTGACCGGTGAGCGCGTTGAACACCGCCTGCGCCGTCAATGCCTGGCCCTGCCCCTTCAAGTCACGAGCCCGCGCCAGAACGGCGTCCGGGTCCTTCTGCAGCAGCTCCGACAGCGGCTGCGCCCAGCGGAATTGGATCTCCAGCGGCGAGGCAAACGCCTCCACCACGGCCGCCGGCAGCCGCGCCAGCGACACGCTCTTGGACACCAGCGACACGTCCACCTGCACCGACTCGGCCAGCTTGCGCAGCGAGGGATACAAGCCCTCATCCAGCGCGCGGCGGTACATGCAGCCCTGCTCCCAGGGGCTCAGGTTTTTGCGACCCCGGTTCTCGCGCTCCATGGCCTCGAACAGTTGCTGGTCGCTGACCTCCTCGATCAGCGCCCGCACCGGCAGGCCCAGCTCCAGGCAGGCGCGGTGGCGGCGGTGCCCAAAGACCAGCTCGTAGCGGACGCCCCGCCCGGCCGACGCGGCTTCGGCCGCCGACAGCGGCCGCACCTTCACCGGCTGCACGTTGCCGCCGGCCGCCTCAATTTCGGTCTTGAGTTCGCGGAACTCCGCATCGCTGAAGCTGGCCTCGTGCCGATTGGCCCAGCGCGACGGGTGGATGGAAGCCGCGTCCAGGCTGCGCACCGGCACCGCGCCGTCGAACTCGCGCAGCCGCTCCTTCAGATCCTCGGCCTCCTTGATGGCGGCCGACTGCGTGGACAGGAACTGCAGCATGGAGCCCGGCGCCGTCTTGGCACGGCTCTCGTCACCCGCCATGGGCGCCGCAGCGGCCGCTGCCGCACTGCCCGGCACCGGCGGCATTTGGATCAGCCCCGCCTTGGCTGCCAACTTCTTGCTCATGCACGTGCCCTCGCCTTGCGGGTGTTGAACGGTTCAACACCCTTGGCCGCACAGACCGGCGCGACGCCGGAGCGCTGCTGCTGCTGCGCCCACACGGAGCGTATGGAGCCCTCCACGTGGCCCACGAAAGAGTCGTAGGCCTCGCGCGCGCGCTTGAAGGTGCGGGCACTGCCGTCGTAGCGGGCCACGTCGTACACGGTGCCGAACTCGGCGGCCGTGACGCCGGTGACGGCGGTTTTCGGGATCTCCACGGGCAGCACCTTCTCGGCGTAGGTCTGCCCAATCCACTGCCGCACGATGGTGCTGGCCGCATCGGTGGAGTCCACCCGCGCCAGCAGCACGTGGATGAAGTCGAACTCCTTGGACAGGCCGCGCCGGCCCAGCAGCTCGGTGGTCAGGTCGGAGAACAAGCTCCAGAACTGCGCCGCCGAGGCGAAGTCCAGCGCGTTGGGCGGCAGCGGCATGATGATGCCGTTGCTGGCCATGAAGGCGTTGATGGTGGTGTAGGAGAGGGCCGGCGGCGTGTCGATGATGATCACGTCGTAGTCGGCGCGCACGTCGTCAATGCCCAGATCCAGCACGCGCCAGAACTCGAAGCCCGGCTCCTGCGTCTGCCGCGCCGGCAGCGCGAACTCCGCACCGAACAGCACCGGCGCCGCCGCCACGAGGTCTATGCCGTCCCAGTAGGTCTGCTGGATGGCGTAGCGGATGGACGTTTCACTGCCCATGCACAGCGGCAATATGGTGTTCTGCTCCACCACCTCCGTGTCGGGCAGGATGCCGAACAGCGTGGTCAGCGAGCCTTGCGGGTCGGTATCGATCACCAGCACCCGGTGGCCCAGCAGCGACAGGCCCTGCGCCAGCGTGACGGCGGTGGTCGTCTTGGACACGCCGCCCTTGAAGTTGCCGATGCTCAGCGTCACGGCCTCGGCGCCGGCCGGGCGCAACTGCTCCTTGCGGTACTCGCGGATCCAGGCCCGCGCCTCGGCCAGGCTGAATTCGCGCCGCGAACCCGCCTCGTTGAGCTTGCCGCCGGGCAAGTCGCCGCGCGTCATGCGATGGCTCAGGCTGCCCTTTTCGATGCCGCACAAGGCGGCCAGTTGGCTCAAATTGAACACCGGCGCGTTCTTGCGCGCCGTGGGCGCCAGCATGGCGCTGCGGATCTGACCCATCATGGCGACCGCCCGCTCGGCCTGGTCCGCAATGTCCTGCAGGCCGATGGGCTTGGGCGGTTTGAGTTCTATCTTGTCCAACACGGATCCCTCACTGCTTGTCAGTCGGAGCTAGCTTGACGCCAGCCATTGGATTCGCGCGCATTGTGTCAAGTGGACAGTTTGTTGCAAAGCAGCGTTCGATGGGTACGTCCCTTCCGCGCGACACCCCACAGTCTTTTTGCCTTGACTAAAACGCCGCGACGCTTTGGATAGTTCAGAGCCTTTAATACATTCAATACCTTTAGCCTGAAAAAAGTCTTTATGTGACAAAGACTTAACTCATTTCACGTGAGTGGATACAGGACATTGCGGAGAATGTTCGGGGCCGTGCGTGCAGGGATACGGGACGACATGGAGCCTTTGCGGGACAACACGTGAGCGGATTCGGGGTCACTGGCGCGATGGGCCTGTGCACAAGCTGATGGCTCCTGAGCAAACTGACGTGAGGATTTTCGGGATGCGCCGGACCGCCCCGCCCTGCCCACCGCATGAGGCGGCAAACCCGGACGGCCGGCGGCGCAGGCGTCCTGGCGGAAACAGAACCCTGCGCCAGCGGTCATTGAGGTGAGCATTTACGGGACATGCCGATGTGTCCTGCGCACCGCTGCCGCGTGGTGGACGTGAGCCTTTTCGGGACGCGGAGCCTGCCTGCACCGGCTTCGATCTCATGGCATTGAGGTGAGCTTTTTCGGGAATCCGTGAGCCGCACTCCGGCAAGAATCGGCGCGTTCGAACGTGAGACTTTTCAGGAGTCACCAGTTGCCGGCACGTGCACAACCACCATCCCGGCCGCTTGCACACAGGTGAGAGTTTTCGGTAAAGGCAGCGTGGCGCTTTTCGTTTTCATGTGAAAGCGCCCTTTCACGCGTGGGGTACAGTGCCCGCCATGCCCAGCGACGATTCCCCCCGCCCAAGTGCGCGGCGCCGCAAAGCCCCCGCTGCAGGCGGTGGCGGCACCGGTGCGCCGGCACGTGCCGTCACCGTGCGCAAGCCGGTCAACACGCTGGCTATCGTTCCCAAGTCGGCGCGCATCACGTCCCTTGGGCGCAAGAGCTACAACGTGCTGCTGCACGAGGCGCAGGCGCAAGGGCTGGACAAGGACGTGTTCCGCGCCCCGCTGGAGCGCATCGTCCGCGGCGTGGACTTCGACTCCAACGACCACGCCCTGATCAAGAAGCACCTGCGCGCCATGGTCTCCACCACCGTGGAGTGGCAGTCGCCCACCACGGGCGAGGGCATGGCCTGGAACGTCAGCGGCCTGCTCGCGCACGCGCGGCTGACCAAGGAGCGCGGCCAGGTCTGGGTGGAGTGGTCCTACGCGGTGAACCTCAAGCAGGAGCTGCTGGAGCCCAGCGTGTTCGCGCGGCTCAAGCTGGAAATCATCAGCCAGTTGCGCTCGCACGCCGGCATCGCGCTGTACGAGATCTGCACCCGCTACAAGGACGTGGGCCGTACCTCGCGCCAGCACTGGCGCTGGTGGCGCCCGGTGCTCAGCGGCCAGCCCGAGAGCGAGCGCACGGCCAAGCTGGAATACCGCATCTTCAAGCGCGACACGCTCAAGCCCGCCATCGCCGAGGTCAACGCGCTCACGGACTTGCAGGTGGAGCTGGCCGAATACAAGGAAGGCCGCTTCATCAGCGAGATCCAGTTCCTCATCCGACCAAAGCCGCAAGCCGCCTTGCCGGCTCCTGCCGCCGTGCAGCCCGTCGATTTGCAGATCGTCGGCCGTGCGCAGGCGCTGGGGGTGGCCGAGGAAAAGACCGAGGCTTTCATTCAGGCCCATGGTCCCGCGGCCGTGCAGGCGGCACTGGAGCTGCTGGCGCGTCGCGTGGCCTCCAGCTACCCCGAGCCGCTGCGCGACCCGGCCCGCTATCTGAAAGCCCTCCTGGCCGGCGAGCCGGCCGCGCCGCCCGCGGTGGCCGAGCCCGCGCCGCCGCCGCTGACCACGCCGCGGTTCGCGCCCACGACCGCACCCCAGGAGGCGACGGCTGCGGCCACGGCCACCACGGCCACCACGGCCACCACGGCCGACGTCGACGGTGGGGCAGGGGAGTGGTCCGTGAAACCCTCGGCGCGGCGGCAGGCGCGGTGGGTGGAGGCCTGGTTGCGGCGCCGCCGCGAGCATGTGGTGGACGACATTGCCGCACTCTCGCCTGAAGCCCAGGCCGAGCTGTGCGAGCAGTTGCTTGCCGACATGCAGGCGCGCCAGGTGCACCCCTCCATCCGCAAGCGGCTGCAGACCAGCGGCTGGCAGCACCCGCTGGTGCTGCCGGAGATGGTGCGCTGGTATGCGCAAGGCACGCACGGGCCCGCCTGGGACCAGCCCACGCCGCAGCAGCTGCTGGAGATCGCCGCCGAGTTGGGCGACGGCTGAGCGCCGCCTTCGGCTGCGCCTCGGGCCCGCGTTTCCACGAAAAGCGCTCGCGCTTCCGGTGGTCCACCGCCGTGATGGCCGTGGATGCCGCTGGCACTGTCCCGAAAAGCGCAGTCCAGGGGCCCGCGCGCGAGCTCGAAGTTGAGGGCGTGTGCACCGCGCCGTACCCGATGGGCTGCGTGACCCGCTTGGCGCTGAGGGCATGCGCGCGCCGGTACCGCCCGGTGGAACACCCGGGCCGCCGGGGCATGGGCATTGCCCCGCCCGCGCGATGGACATCGACATGGGTTTGGACGCGACGGCCGCGCTGCTGCAGCGGCTCCTGGCGTGGGGGCTGATGCCGCTGTGGCTGCTGGCTGGCTTTGGCGACTGGCTCTGCCACCGCGCGCAGCGCATCGAGGACAGCGCGGGCACCAGGGAGTCGCTGCTGCACTGGCTGATGCTGCTGGAGATGGGCTCGGCGCTGGCCGCCGCGCTGCTGCTGGAACTCAATGCGGGCGTGCTAGCGCTGCTGCTGGTGCTGTGTGCCGCGCACGAGCTCACCACCTGGTGGGACCTGCGCTTTGCCTACCCGCGCCGGCGCATCCCGCCCGTCGAACAGTGGTTCCACGCGCTGCAGTTCTCGCTGCCCTGGGTGGGTTTCGTGTCGCTGGCGCTCATACACCGCGGCCAGGCCGCTGCGCTGCTGGGCCGGGGCGAGGCGGCGGACTGGACGTTCAGGCTCAAGGCGCAGCCGCTGCCGCTTGAATACGTGTGGGCCGTGGCGGTGGCCGGCACGCTGCTGGTGGCCTTGCCGTTTGCGGAGGAAACGCTGCGCTGCCGCCGCGCCGCGGCGAAGGCCGCGCAGCGCTCGCGGCTGCGAGAGGCCGTGCGCGCAGCTCGTTGAAAACGCACCCAGGCAGCAAATGGGCCCCGCCGCCCGCCCCCGTCAACCGCGCTTGTGCTGCACCCCGCCGTGCTCGGGCGCCACGGCCTGCACGCGCCGGCGCGTGCTGGGGTCACGAGCGGCCTGGCCTTCGACCTTTTCTCCCTTTTGCTTGCCGCCGGCGGCGTGGTGCTCGACCAAGGCGTTGATCTCCGAGCCGAGCAAGATGACCAGCCCCACGATGTAGAGCCACAGCATCAGCACGATCACCGCGCCAATGCTGCCGTAGGTCGCGTTGTAGTTGCCGAAGTTGGTGGCGTAGAAGGCAAAGCCCAGCGAGGCGATGATCAATGCGATCACCCCCAGCACGCTGCCCGGCGTGATGAAGACGAACTTCTGCTTCACGTCCGGCGCCAGGTAGTAGATGAGGGCGAAGGCCAGCATCAGCCCCGCCACGATGATCACCCAGCGCAGCGCTGCGAAGAACCACAGCACGGCCTGGTTGAGATTGAAGTACTGGCCCAGCCACTCCTGGATCACGCCGCCCAGGACGATGAGCGAGAAACCACCCACCATCAGCACCACGAACAGGATGCTCAGCCCAATGGCCGTGGCGCGCGCCTTGACGAAGCCGCGGCCCTCCTTGACGTCGTAGGTGATGTTGAGCTCCTGCATCACCGCGTACATGCCGGTGGAGGTGGCCCACAGCGTGGCCAGGAAGCCGAAGGACAGCAGCCCGCCGCGCTGCTCGCCGGTGATTTCCTGCACCACGCTGGCAAAGAGCTGCGCCGCGTTGGCCGGCATGGCCTGGCGCAGCAGGTCCATGATGGCCTGGTCCACGTGCGGGATGGGCAGGAAGGGGATGACGGCCATCACGAAGATCATGGCCGGGAAGATGGCCAGCGTCAGGTAGAAGCCCAGCGCCGCGGCGCCGTTGAAGATGTCGTCGTCGCTGATCTCCTGGTACAGCTCCTTGAAGAACTGCATCAAAGACACGCCGCCAAGCATGAGCGCCTCGCTTTCGTAATCATGGTCCTGGCTTGCTGCGGTGCAATGCGCGTTCCCAGCACGGGCGTGCAGGCTGCCACGGCTCCCGGCTGGCTCAAGGCCTTAGGCGGCGCGGGTGGGAGGAGGGCGCCATTACACTGTCCACTGGTTTTTTATCCACGCCCCCGCCGCGCGCTCTGCGCACTGTTTTCGCCGGGGGCTTTTTCATTGGGACCCATGGACAAGCAGGCGCTGCACGACGTGCTGGATGCGCAGTATTTCGGCCTGGCCGACCGGCTCGAAGGCTTCCAGCCGCGCGAGGGCCAGTTGCAGATGCTGCACGCCATCGCCGACACGCTGGCCGAGGCCGACTTCGACCCCGCCAACCCGCCCGCCACCAAGGTCGCCGTCATCGAGGCCGGCACCGGCGTGGGCAAGACCCGCGCGTACCTGCTCGCCGGCCTGCACCTGGCCCGCGCCCGCAAGGTCAAGCTGCTCGTGTCCACGGCCACCATCGCGCTGCAGGAGCAGCTTATGCACAAGGACTTGCCGGAGCTGGCCAAGACGCTGCAGGAGCCCTTCAGCTACGCGATGCTCAAGGGCCGTGGCCGCTACGTGTGCCTCCTGAAGCTCGACGCCCAGGCCAGCGGCCAAGCCCAGGAGGAGTTCGACCTGGCCGAGCCCGCGCAGCAGGGCGCCGCCGAGGCCGACGCCGCCGTGTTCCAGAAGCTGCAGCGCAAACTGCAGTCCGGCGCCTGGGACGGCGAGCGCGACAGCCTGGAGGGCGAGGCCCTGGCCGGCTGGGGCCGCATCGCCGCCGACCGCCACGCCTGCACGGGCCCCGCCTGCGAGGCCTACCAGGACTGCCTCTACTACGGCGCCAAGCGCGTGGCCGCCGCCGCCGACGTGCTGGTGGCCAACCACGACCTGGTGCTGGCCTCGCTGCGCAGCGACAAGTCCGCGCTGCCCAACGGCGAGCGCGCCATCTACGTCTTCGACGAAGGCCACCACCTGCCCGCCATCGCGCTGTCGCACGGCGCCAGTGAAACGGCGCTGACCAGCACCGCTTGGGCCACCCGCCTGGAGCGGGCGCTGGCCGCCGCCGCCTCGGAGCTGGACTATCCCGCCGAGTCGCTGCCGGACTCCTTGGGCGCGCTGCGCGAAAAGCTCGCGCAACTGGCCCGCGCGCTGCTGGACGCCTACACCACCCGCATCCAGGCCCACGCCGAATCGGCCAGCAGCGAGCCGCTGCGCGTGCGCCTGACCCACGGCAAGCTCTCCGAGGAGCTGCACGGCTTCTGGGACGAGCTGCACCAGGTGGCGGCCGCGGCCGAATCCAAGCTCGCCGACTTCTCCAACTGGATGCGCCGCAAGCGCGGCGAGGACGCCAACAGCGCCGCCCAAGTCAATCCGCACATGCTGGCCATAGGCCCGCAGGCGCGGCGCCTGACCGAGCTGGTCGAGACGGCCGAGCTGATGCTGGACGAGGGCGCCATGCCCCCCGCCAAGTGGTTCGAGTTCCGCGCCGAGGGCGGCGTGGTGCAGCTCGACGCCAAGGCCTGCCCGCTGTTTGCCGGCGGGCTGCTGCAGCGCAACCTGTGGAGCCGGCTGCGCGGCGCGGTGGTGACCTCGGCCACGCTGCGGGCGCTGGGGAAATTCGATTTCTTCGTCCGCGACGCCGGCCTGGACCACGTGGAAGGCACGCGCACGCTGCAGGTGCAAAGCCCTTTCGACTACGGGCAGCAGGGCCGCTTCATCGTCGTGGCCACGCAAGCCAGCCCCAAAGACCCGGCCGCGCACAACCGCGAGTGCGCCGGCCTGATCGCGCGCGACCTGCGCGAAGTGCAGCACGGCGCGCTGCTGCTGTGCTCGTCCTGGGTGCAGTTGCGCGCGGTGGTGGAAGCCATGCCGGTGGAAATCCGCAACGATTTATTGGTGCAGGGCAGCGCCTCGCGCGAGCAGCTGCTGCGCCGCCACCGCGAGGCCGTCGCCCGCGGCCAGCGCTCGGTGCTGGTTGGGCTGCAAAGCTTCGGCGAAGGCCTGGACCTGCCCGGAACTTTGTGCGAATGGGTGCTCATGCCCAAGGTGCCTTTTGCCAACCCGAGCGACCCGGTGTCCGAGGCGCGCAGCGAGTGGCTGGAGGCCAAGGGCCGCAACAGCTTCGTGGAGCTGACGGTGCCGGCCACCGGCGTGCGCCTGAACCAGTGGGCTGGCCGCGGCATACGCAGCGAGCAGGACCGCGCCACGCTCGTGTGCTACGACCCGCGCCTGGCGACGACCCCCTTCGGCCGCCAGCTCCTGGCCGGGCTGCCCCCGTTTGCCAAGCTGCTGCGAAAGGGCGGCAAGGAAACGGTGCTGGAGGTCGGGGAGGGGTAGGGCGGCACCGCCATGAAGCCGTCGCCCGCCCCGCACCGCCTGCTGCCGGCCCTGCTGGCCTGGGTCCTCACGGCCTGCGGCCCGCACCCAGGCGGCCCGCAGCCGCCGCCCGCCGCGCCTGCCGGCCAGTCTGTGCCGCCGCCCGCCACGCTGCGCGCCGAGCCCGGCACCTACACGCTGGATCCCGCCCGCTCCGAGATCGCCGTGCTCGTGCGCCGCGGCGGCGCGCTGGCCCGCCTGGGCCATGACCACGTCGTCAGCCACCCGGCGCTGCAGGGGCATTTCAGCGTGCCGGCCGGCGGCGGCAGCCGTGCCGAGGGCGAGGTCACCGTGCTGCTGTCCGGGCTGGTCGTGGACGACCCCGCGCTGCGCGCGCGCTACGCGCTGGACACGCAGCCCACGCCCGCCGCCGTGGAGGGCACGCGCGCCAACATGCTGCAGCGCGTGCTGCAGGACTATCGTTTTCCGTTGGCGCGGCTGCGCCTGTCGGCCGAGCCGCGCCCGTCCGCCGACGTGGACGTGGAGATCGCCCTGCACGGCGTCACGCGGCGTCAGCGCGTGGCGGTGGACTGGCAGGCCGAGCGCGGCGAGCTGCGCGGGCGCGGCCGCCTCGTGCTGCTGCAAAGCGACTTCGGCATGCAGCCGCTCACCGTGTTGGGCGGCGCGCTGCGCGTGGAAGACCGGCTGGAGATGGATTTCGAGCTGCGCGCCCGCCGCGACCCCGATGGCGCCGCGCCGCGGCCGCCGGCTTGAGCCGGATCAAGGCAAGACCCCGTGCGGGCATGGGACACTGCGCCGCCCCGCCCAGGAGAAGAACGGTCGGCCCCGGTGCCCGTCCACGCCCGGCGTGCTCGCCCGGCGCGCACAGCGCGCTCGCCGCTGCCGTGACGCCTTTCACGACACCACTGGTAAGAAAACGGCCAGACCGGCCGTGCGGGCGAAAAATACCCGTTGGCCGCCGCATCCGGCGGCCGTTTCGTTTCCGGCATGAATTTTCAGTCCCCCTGTCGCCCCGAATCCGCTGCCGCCACGGCCGATGCGTCCTGCGTCGTCCACAACCTGCGCGAGGTGGTGTTCCGCATCGATGTCCAGGGGCGCTGGGCTTTTCTCAACCCGTCCTGGGCCGGCTTGAGCGGCCGCGAGCCCCTTTCCAGCCTGGGGTGCGCCTTCTTGCAGGATGTGCACCCGCTGGACCGCGACAGCGCGCAAGGCCGCTGCCTGGCGCTGCTGGAGGGCGACCAGGCCGAATGGCGCCAGACGCTGCGGCTGCTGCTGGCCGGGGGCGACTTCAAGTGGGTGGAGGTCGCCGCGCGGCCCGCGCTGGACGCCCAGGGCCTCGTGCGCGGCGTGGCCGGCACGCTGGTGGACGTGAGCGAGCGCCGCGCCACCGAGGAGCGGCTGCGCCTGTCGGCCAGCGTCTTCGACGGTGCGCGCGAAGGCATCGCCATCACCGACCCGCAGGGCCGCATCCTGGAGGTCAACGCCGCTTTCCAGGACATCACCGGCTACCGCCGCGAGCAGGTGCTGGGCCGCACGCCGGCCCTCCTGTCCAGCGGCCGCCACGACAAGGCCTTCTACGAGGCGATGTGGGGCGAGCTGCTGTCCACCGGCCAGTGGAGCGGCGAGATCTGGAACCGCCGCGCCGACGGCGCGCTGCTGGCCGAGCTGCTGCGCATCTCCGCCGTGCGCGACGAGCAGGGGCGCCACACCCACTACGTCGCCATCTTCAGCGACATCACCCGGCTCAAGCGCCAGCAGGAAACGCTGGAGCGGCTGGCCCACTACGACCCGCTCACCGGACTGCCCAACCGCGTGCTGCTCACCGACCGGCTGCAGACGCAGATCGCGCAGGCCGAGCGCCGTCGCGAGCCGCTGGCCGTGTGCTCGCTGGACCTGGACGGCTTCAAGGCCGTCAACGACGCCTGGGGCCACCCCGTGGGCGACGAGCTGCTGGTGCAGGCCGCCGAGCGCATGCGCCTGGCCCTGCGCGCCGGCGACACCGTGGCGCGCTTGGGCGGCGACGAGTTCGTCCTCATCCTGGACCACGCGCCCAGCGAGGCCGAGGTCGGCGCGCTGGCCGAGCGCGTGCTCGCCACGCTGGGCGCGCCCTACACCCTCATGGGGCGCGAGGCGCGCGTGACCGCCAGCCTGGGCATCGCGCTGTTCCCGCAGCACGGCACCACGCCGGAGCGGCTGCTGCGCAATGCCGACCAGGCCATGCTGCGCGCCAAGCGCCAGGGCAAGAACCTGGCGTGCCTCGTCGTCGGCGACGAGGCCGAGGTGGCCGCGCGCGAGCAGCACGCCACGGCGCTGCACGAGGCGCTGCTCGGCGGCGAGCTGTGCCTGTACTTCCAGCCCAAGGTGGAAGCGCGCACCCAGCGCCCCGTGGGCGCCGAAGGGCTGCTGCGCTGGCTGCACCCCGTGCGCGGCGTGCTCACGCCGGGCGAGTTCCTGCCGCAGATCCACGGCACGGAGCTGGAGTGCGAGATCGACTGGCTGGTGCTGGAGCAGGGCATGGCGCAGCTTGGGCGCTGGACGCTCGAAGGCCACGACATGTCGCTGAGCCTGAACCTGTGCGCCGCCACGCTGCTGCACCCGCAGTTCACGTCGCGCGTGGCGCTGCTGGCCCGCGAGCACGGCGTGCCGCGCGGGCGGCTGGAGCTGGAGGTGCTGGAAACCGCCGCGCTGGCCGACCTGGCCGCCGTGGCGCAGGCCATGGAGGCCTGCGCGCAGTTGGGCGTGTGCTTCGCGCTGGACGACTTCGGCACCGGCTATTCCTCGCTGCACTACCTGCGCCAGCTCCCGGTGAAGTGGCTCAAGATCGACCAGGGCTTCGTGCGGCGCATGCTCACCGACGAGGGCGACATGCACATCGTCCGCGCCGTCGTGGGCCTGGCCGCCGCCTTTGGCGTGCGCACCGTGGCCGAGGGCGTGGAAACCGCCGCCCACGCCCAAGCCCTCACCGCGCTGGGCTGCGACCTGCTGCAGGGCTACTGGTTCGCCCGCCCAATGCCCGCGGTCGCGCTGCTGCAGTGGCTGCAGGAGCGCCAGGCCGGCCCGCGCCTGCCGGAAGCTCCCCACGCGCTGCGTGAAGCCGGCGCCTGATCCAGCCTTTCAAAAATCCAGAATTCAGCGTTCACGGCCTCCCGCATGGAGGCCGGGCTTGGCGTACCTATCCTTTTGTCCATGCAGTGATTAACTGCTTCAACGGATTTCAACGGAGTACGCCATGAAGGTTTTGCATCTGGATTCCAGCCCGCTCGGTGGCGCCTCGGCAACGCGCGAGCTGACGGCCTCGCTGGCCTCGGCCTACCAGGCCACCGGCGCCCAAGTGACCTACCGCGACCTGGCGGCGCAGCCCATCGCGCACCTGGACGGCGAGCTGCTGCAGGCCCTGCGCCCCGCGCCCGGCGCCCCCGCTCCCACGGGCGAGGTTGTGGCGCGCGAGCTGGCGCTCACCGAGGAGCTGCTGGCCGAGTTCCTGGCCGCGGACGTCGTGATCGTGGGCGCGCCCATGTACAACTTCTCGGTGCCCACGCAACTCAAGGCGTGGATAGACCGCATCGCGCAGGCCGGCCGCACCTTCCGCTACACGGCCGAAGGCCCGGTGGGCCTGGCCGGCGGTCGCAAGGTCGTGGTCGCCTCGGCCCGCGGCGGCCGCTACGCCGGCACGGCCTATGAACAGGCCATGGACCACCAGGAGGCCTACCTGCGCGCCGTCTTCGGCTTCCTGGGCATCACCGACGTGGACGTGGTGCGCGCCGAGGGCGTGGCCATGGGCCCCGAGGCCCGCGCCGCCGCGCTGGCGCAGGCCAAGCAGGCCGGCAGCGAGGCCGTCGCGGCCTGAGCGGGTGCCGGCCACCGTCAGGAGAGCCGGCAAAATCGGGGGTCGTGACCTGCGCGGGCGTGTGCAAGCGCCTGCCAGGCTTTGCCGGCCGCACCCGTGAGTGCGGCCGGCGTGCCTTCCTGAAGAATTCATCCGCCCATGAGCAGCCTGCCCCCTTGCCCCGCCTGCAACTCCGCGTTCACCTATGAAGACGGCGCCCTGCTGGTCTGTCCGGAGTGCGCGCACGAATGGAGCCCCGACGCCGCGCCGGCCCAAGCGGCCCAGCGCGTGTGGAAGGACGCGCACGGCAACGTGCTGCAGGACGGCGACACGGTCACGCTCGTCAAGGACCTGAAGGTCAAGGGCTCGTCCACCGCCATCAAGGTCGGCACCAAGGTGAAGAACATCCGGCTGGTCGAAGGCGACCACGACATCGACTGCAAGATCGACGGCTTCGGCGCCATGCAGTTGAAGTCCGAGTTCGTCAAGAAGGCTTGAGCCGGGTGCAACCGGCCCCGCCCGGCCACGGCGGCACTGGCTCCGGAGCCGGGCCGGCCGGCGATCCAGGCCCGGCTGCGCACCGCCGCGCGGTGTGCGCGCGCTGCCTGCGCCCGCAGGCCACCTGCCTGTGCGCGCTGGCGCGGCCCACCGGCCACCGTACCGAGGTGCTGGTGCTTCAGCACCCGCAGGAGCAGCGCCAGGCCAAGAACAGCGTGGCGCTGCTGCGGCTGTCGCTGGCGCACTGCGAGGTGGTGGTCGGCGAGCGTTTCGAGCCCGCGGCGCTGCAGGCCCTGCTGCACCGCCCCGGCAGGCAGACGCGGCTGCTATACCCGGACGTGCCGGCCGCGCCCGCGCCGCCGGCCCCGCCGGCCGCCGGCGCGCCGCTGCGGCTCGTCGTGATCGACGCGACCTGGCGCAAGAGCCTGCGCATGCTGCTCGAACACCCCGCCCTGGCCGCGCTGCCGCGGCTGTCGCTGGACGCGCCGCAGCCCACGCGCTACCGCGCCATCCGCGCGGCGCGGCGGGCCGACCAGGTCTCCACGCTGGAAGCCACCGTGCAGGCGCTGGCCATGCTCGAAGGCCCCTGCTTCCAGGCCGCGCCGCTGTTGGACGCCTTTGGCCGCTTCGTCGCGGACGTGCAGGCCCGCCAGCGGCCGGCGGGCGCCGAAGGCCCGGCGCCGCCCGGCGGCGGCTCATGAAACCCTGAGGCTCATTTCCCGGCCCGTGATGCGGGCCCACGGGCCGTGCGGGCTGGCGGCATGCCGCTTGCCCTCTATCCGGCCCAAAGGACGCGGCAGGCCGCCTGACGGCGCCGGTTCGGCGAGGGGCCGGGCCACTGCAGGCCGACCGTCTGAGGAAAGGCCGCCATGTCCGAGAGTTCCCACGGCTGCCCAAGCGGCGATATGCAGGCGCTGCTGGCAGCCATCGTGTCGTCGTCCGACGACGCCATCCTCAGCACCACGCTGGACGGCGTGATCACCTCCTGGAACGCCGGGGCCGAGCGCATGTACGGTTACACGGCCGCCGAGGCCCTGGGCCATCCCTTGGCATTGATCGTGCCTGACGACCGCACCGAGGAGGCGCTGGCCATGCTGCGCCGCGTGGCCGGCGGCGAGCGCGTGGCGCACCACGAAACCGTGCGCCTCACCCGCGCGGGCCGGCGCATCGACGTGCTGCTGGGCATCTCGCCCGTGCGCGACCGCAGCGGGCGCGTGGTGGGCGTGTCCAAGGTGGCGCGCGACATCACCGCCGAGAAGGCCGCGCAGGCGCTGCGCCGCCAGGCCGAGGAGCGCCTGCAGCTCATCACCGACAACGTGCCCGCGCTCATCGCCTACGTGGACGGCGACTGCCGCTACCGCTTCGTCAACCAGGCCTACGAGCAGTGGTTCGGCCTGCCGCGCGAGCGCATCGTGGGCCGCCGCGTGGCCGACGTGGTGGGCGAGGACGCCTGGCGCGCCGTGGGCCCGCGCATGGCGCGCGTGCTCGCGGGCGAGGCCGTGCAGTACGAGGCCGAGCTCTACATCCGGGGCGCGGGCCGGCGCTGCATTGAGGCCAGCTACGTGCCGCACCGCGGCCCAAAGGGTCGCGTGGAAGGCATCGCCGTCATGGTCCATGACATTTCAGCGCGCATGCGCGCCGCGCAGGCGCAGGCGCGCAGCGAGGAGCGGCTGGCGCTGGCCGTGCGCGCCGCGGACATGGGCATCTTCGACCTGGACCACGCCGCCGCCACGCTGCACGCCAGCGCCGAGCTGCGCGAGCTGCTGGGCTGGCCGCCGCGACTGGCGGTGGACGCCCAATCGCTGCGGGACGCCGTGCATCCCCTGGACCGCGAGGTGTATGACAGCCGCCGCCGCGCCGCCGAGGACCCGCGCGGTGACGGCGTGTTCACGCTGGAGTACCGCGTGCTGCACCCCGACGGCGCGCTGCGCTGGGTCAGCGCGCGCGCGCAGACCCTCTTCGATGGCGAGGGGGCGCAGCGCCGCGCCGTGCGCACCACCGGCGTGCTGCTGGACGTGAGCGAGCGCCACGAGGTCGAGCAGGCGTTGCGCCGCAGCGAGGCGCTGCACCGGCTGCTGGTGTCCATGCACGAGGCCACGGCCGCGCAGCGCGACCCGCGCGCGGTGCAGCGCGAGGTGGCGCAGCGCTTGGGCCGCCACCTGGGGGCCAGCCGCTGCCTGTACGCCGAGTTCGAGGACGACGGCCGCCACGCCCGCGTGTTGCACGACTACGCCGACGGCGTGCCCAGCATCGCCGGCGTGCACCGCATGGTGGACTTCGGCCTCGCGCTGCGCCAGGCCTTGTCCGCCGGTGAAACCTTCGTGGTGGAAGACGTGCGCAGCGACCCGCGGCTGGCCGACGGCGGCACGCTCGCGGCCTACGCCGCGCTTGGGCTGGTGGCGCAGTTGTGCGTGCCGCTGGTCAAGGACGGCAAGCTCGTCGCCGCGCTGTCCGTGCACCAGCGCGGCCCGCGCCGCTGGGAGCGCGACGAGATCGCGCTGGTGGAGCAGCTCGCGCAGCGCACCTGGTTCGCGCTGGAGACGGCGCATGCCCAGGCGCGGCTGCGCGAGAGCCGCGACGTGCTGGGCCTGGCCATGCGCGCCGGGCGCATGGGCGCGTGGTCGCGCGACCTCTCCACCGGGTGCGAGTGGTGGAGCCACGAGCTGGAGGAGATCTTCGGCCTGGCGCCGGGCAGCTTCGGCGGCAGCGAGGCGGACTTCCTGGCCTTGCTCCACCCCGAGGACCGCGAGGCCGTGCGCGACGCCGTGCAAGAGGGCATACGCCAGGCGGGCGACTACGCGGTGGAGTTCCGCTTTCGCCATGCCGGCGGGCAGTGGCGCTGGATGGAGGGGCGCGGCCGCATCGTGGCCGATGCCGCCGGGCAGCCGGCCATGCTCTACGGGCTGGGCATAGACATCACCGAGCGCAAGGGCGCCGAGCAGGAGCTGCAGCGCCTGAACGCCGAGCTGCAGCACGCCGCGCGGCGCAAGGACGAGTTCCTCGCCACCCTGGCCCACGAGCTGCGCAACCCGCTGGCGCCCATGCGCAACGCGCTGGAAATCCAGCGCCTGCGCCTGCCGGCCGAGGACGCTCAGTTGCGCTGGTCGCACGAGCTGCTGCAGCGGCAGTTGCGCCAGCTCACGCGGCTGGTGGACGACTTGTTGGAGATCGCCCGCATCAGCCAGGGCCGCCTGGAGCTGCGCCGCGAGCCGCTGGCGCTGTCGGAGGTGGTGCAGGGCGCCGTGGACGCCGCGCTGCCGCAGATGCAGGCGCGGCGCCACGCGCTCAGCGTGTCGCTGCCGCAGGAGCCGCTGCACCTGGTGGGCGACGCCGCGCGCCTCACGCAACTGCTGCTCAACCTGCTCAACAACGCCGCTCAGTACACGCCGCAGGGTGGGCGCATCGCGCTGGCCGTGCGGCGCGAGGAGAACAAGGAGGGCGACGGGGCCGAAAGCGGCGACCAGGGCGCAGGGGAGGCACAGGGCGCCGCGGGCGAAGTGGTCGTCACCGTCACGGACAACGGCATAGGGCTGGCCGCCGAGCACCTGCCGCACATCTTCGACATGTTTTCCCAGGTGCAGCCCGCGCTGGAGCGCACGCATGGCGGGCTGGGCGTGGGCCTGGCGCTGGCGCGGGCGCTGGCCGTGCTGCACGGCGGGCAGTTGAGCGCGCGCAGCGAGGGTGCGGGGTGCGGCAGCGAATTCGAGCTGCGGCTGCCGCTGCCGGCGCAGCCCGGCGCCGTGGCGCCGCAGCAGGACGACGGCGCGCCCGCGGGCGCGCCGCAGGCTGCCGCGCGCCGCGTCATGGTGGTGGACGACAACCCCGATGCCGCCGAAAGCCTGGCGCTGCTGCTGGAGCTGCAGGGCCACGAGGTGCGCACCGCGCACGACGGGCTGGCCGCCGTGGCGCTGGCGCAGGCGTTCCGCCCGGCGCTGGCCATCGTGGACATCGGCCTGCCGGGCATCAGCGGCTACGAGGTGGCGCGCCGCATCCGCGCGCAGCCCGGCGGCGCGGCGCTGCTGCTGGTGGCGCTCACCGGCTGGGGGCAGGCGCAGGACAAGCAGGCCGCGCTGGAGGCGGGGTTCGACCGGCACCTCACCAAGCCCGTGGCGCCGCAGCAGTTGGACGAGCTGTTCGCGCTGGAGCCCTTGGGCCGCACGGCGGCCGCCTGACACCGGCACAACGGCCACGGCGCCCGCGCGATGGATTTCAACCTTGGGGTGTTGCCGGCCGCCTGAGGCCGATGCTTGCGTCCGCAGCCACCATCCCCCGCCGCCCGGGGGCGCGCCGGGGACGGTCCGGGGATGGCGGCGGCCCTTCGTTTGCGTCAGGGCAGCGCCGCACTCGGGTGCAGGCGGCGGCTTGCAGCCCCTGGGCTACCATCCCCGGCTGCCGCCGCTTTGCAGTTTCACGCGGCGGGCCGACAAGGACAGCATGGGGATGGGGACCGACGACGCATACGCCGAGCTTGGACTGGCCGCCGGCGCAAGCGACCACGAAATCAAGGCCGCCTGGCGGCGCCTGGTGTCGCAATGGCACCCGGACCGCAACGCCAGCCCACAGGCGCTGGTGCGCATGCAGCGCATCAACACCGCCTTTGAATTGCTGCGCCAAGGCCTGGAGGCCGACGACGCGGCGCCGCCGGCCGCTCCCGCGCAGCCTGCGCCGCAGCCGGCCGCGCGGTCGGCCAAGCCCGCGTCCGGCGGCGGCTGGACGCAGCCGCCCCAGCCGCCGCGCCCGCCCTGGCACATCGAGCGCAAATTGAAATTGACGCTGGAGCAGGCCGCCGCGGGCGGGCGCATGGTGCTGCGCGGGCGCCACGTGGAGCGCTGCGTGGCCTGCGAGGGCGTGGGTTTCAGACACAGCCCGCGCCCGTGCGAGCCCTGCCACGGCGTTGGGCGCATAGGCCGGCGCAACTTTTTCGGCTGGGTAGCGGGTTTCGAGACCTGCGGCGAGTGCCAGGGCGACGGCCTGGCGCGGCTGGCCTGCGAGGCCTGCGACGGGCAAGGCGAGCTTGGGCGCTGCCGCTACGAGATCGCGGTGGACCTGCCCGCGGGCCTGCGCGACGGCGAGACGCTGGACCTCTCGGCCGGCGGCACGCAGGGCGACCGGCTCAAGCTGCACGTCGTCCTGCGCGAGCACCCGTTTTTCCGCCTGGAAGCCGACGGCACCCTGCACTGCGAGATGCCGGTGGACGGCTTCTTGTGGATGGCCAACCGCTGGACCGACGTGCCCACCCTCTACGGCCCGCAGCAGTTGCGGCTGGACCGCCGCCACCTGCGCTACCGGCTGCGCGGCCAGGGCTTCCCGAAGGAGCACGGCGGCGCGCGCGGGCACTACATCGTGGACGTGAAGCCGCTGTTCCCCGCGCAGTTCACGCGCGAGCAGGAGCAGCTCATAGAACGCCTGGCCGCCTCGCAGCGCCACGCGCCGGGCACGCCCCTGCACGAGTGGCAGGGCAAGGTGGCGCGGTGGAAGGCGAAGGTGGCGGGCTGAAGAACGCCAGGTGTTGGGCTGCCGTGGTGCGGGCAGCGAGCACCGCGGTGATGACGGCTTGGAGTGCGCTGCAGCCCAGTTTCCGGCTGGCGCTTGCAGCGCCTTTCTGATCAGCCGTCAGCCGTCAGCCGTCAGCCGTCAGCCGTCAGCCGCTCAGCACCCGCGCCCGCGGCCCAGCACGCCGCCGGCCACGGCGCCGCCCACGGTGCCCAGGGTGCTCTGGTCGGTCAGCACCGAGCCGGCCACGCCGCCTACGGCGGCACCCACGGCCGTGTTCTTGGAGCACTGGTCCATGCTGGCGCAGCCGCCGGCCAGCAGCGCGGTGACGAGGGTGGCGGCGAGCATCAGGCCGCGGCGTTGGGGAAGCTTTCGCATGGTGGTCTCCGTTTGTTGGGGGCCGGATGTCGGCCGTGGACACAGCATCTCCGGCATCCCCCGTGCCCGCCATCGGACGGCGCCACCGCCGCGTGTCGGATAGCGCCCACACCGGACAGGGGAGGGCGCCTCCCGGGCCACGGCGCGGGCTCAGCCGTCCTGGCGCCGGTCCGGCCGCTGCTGCAGTCTTGCCAGCAGCCCGTCGCGCCCGCTCAAGCCCCGCGCCATGAACAGCAGCCCGCCCACGGTGGCCGCCGTGCGCAGCAGCGCGCTGGAGGAGCGCCGCCCGCGCAGCAGCAGCGCCGCGCCCGTGCCGAAAGCGAACCAGTGCTCGCCCGGCACGCTTGGGCGCTGGTCGTCCAGGCGCTTGAGCGCCCGCAGCCGCTCGGCTGCGCGCTGCAGCGGGCTCTGCGGCGCGGCGGGCGTGCCTTCGTGGACGTCGTCCGGGATGGGGTGGGCCGCGGTGACCGGCGTGGCGGCGGCAGTGGCGATGGTGGGAAGAGGGGGCATGGCAGCAAGCTCCTGTCGGCCTGGAAGGCCAAGAGGCGCGCTTTGCGGCAAGCGCGATGCCCATCGCTTGGGCCGGCCCAAGCGGTGCGCGCCTAGCATGCGTGCCATGCAAGCCTCTTCTCTCCTGCACAGCCCCGCCGCCGAACGCAACCGCGAGCCCATCCTGCAAGTGCTGCAACGCGTACTGCCGGGCGCGGGCGGCACGGCGCTGGAAATCGCCGCCGGCAGCGGCCAGCACGCGGCGCATTTCGCCCGGGCGCTGCCCAACTGGCAGTGGCTGCCCAGCGACGGCGACGCGCGCGTGCTGCCCTCCATCGCCGCCTGGTGCGACGGCCTGCCCAACGTGCTGCCGCCGCTGCACGTGGACGTGGCCGCGCCGCAGTGGGACGGCGTGCCGCCGGCGCTGGACGCCCTCTACTGCGCCAACATGGTCCACATCAGCCCCTGGGCCTGCTGCGAGGGCCTCATGCGCGGCGCGGCGCGCCATCTCAAGGCCGGCGCGCCACTGGTCCTCTACGGCCCCTTCATCCAGGACAGCGTGCCCACCGCGCCCAGCAACCTCGCCTTCGATGCCGACCTGCGCGCGCGCGACCCCGCGTGGGGCCTGCGCCGCCTGGCCGACGTGGCCGACCTGGCGCGCGAAGCGGGGCTGCGCTTCCAGGAGTCCGTGGCCCTGCCGGCCAACAACCTGCTGCTGGTTTTCCTGCGCGCGGGCGGCTGAAGCGGCCGGGCGGGGGGTGTTAGACGGTCTAACACCGGGTTCGCGGGGGCGGCGCCGCGGGCCGCGGCGTCAGGCCTCCTCGCCCTCGTCGGCGGCGTGGCGCGCCTCCCACAGCGCCAGCACCGACTCCACGGCGGCGCGGCTGAGCTCGTCGCGGGCTTCCGGGTCCTGCAGCCGCGCGCGCTCGGCGTCCGACAGCCCCTCCTCGTCGCCCCCCAGCAGCACGATGGGCGCCAGCACGGCGCCGATGTCCGGGTCGTCGAAGAGGGCGCCCCAGCCTTCGGGGTCCAGCGCCGTGGCCTGCAGGAAGCCGATGCACCAGTCCTCGGCGTCCACCACCTCGCGGCCCTTGACCTCGGCCACGCTCACCACGGGCTCCCAGTCGTCTGGCGTCTCCTTCAGCCGCGTGGCGATGTTGTGCAGGTGGCGCAGCACCAGCACGGCGGTGTCCTTGCGCTTGCGGTTGCTGGGGAAGGGTTTGCCTTCTTCGCCGTCGCCGCCCCAGACCACCGGCAGCCAGCGCGCGGTCGGGAGGGTGCTCACGGGCGTGGGCGCCAGCAGCAGCGCGGTCAAATAACCGTCCAGCGCCTCGACGTTCATGGCCTCGTCGGCGGGCAGCGCCAGCAGCGCCTGGTCCAGCTTGGAGAGTTCTTCGTCGGAGAGCGGCCGGTCGGGCAGGGAAGGGTCGTACTGCGGATAGTCCACGTCGTGCTTTCTGGAATGCGTCAAGGGCCCGGATTGTGGTGTAGCCGCCGGCTACAGTGCTTGACCCGACGCCAGGAGCCGCATGCCATGAGTTTCACGAACCGATCCCGCACCGCGTTGGGCGCGCTTTCGCGGGTGCTTGCCGCCGCCACCACCGCGGTTGCCGCCACCGTTTTTTCCACCGCCGCGCACGCGGCGCTGCCCGTGGGCGCGGCCGCGCCGGACTTCAACGCCGACGCCGCCCTGGGCGGCAACACCTTCCACTTCAAGCTGGCCGAGGCGCTGCGCAAGGGGCCGGTGGTGCTGTACTTCTATCCGCGCGCCTTCACCAGCGGCTGCACGCAGGAGGCGCATGCCTTCGCCGAGGCCACGCCCGTGTTCGAGGCGCTGGGCGCCACGGTCATCGGCATGTCCAACGACGACATCGCCACGCTGCAGAAGTTCTCCGTGGAGGCCTGCCGCAACCGCTTTGCCGTGGCCGCCGACGCGGGTGCGCGCGTCATGAAGGCCTACGACGCCGCGCTCTGGGTCAAGCGCGACATGGCCGACCGCATCTCCTACGCCATCAGCCCGCAGGGCAAGGTCATGGCCGTGTACTCCAGCCTCAACCCCGACGGCCACGTCGACGCCATGCTCAAGGCCGTGCAGGACTGGAAGCGCGCGCAACCCGTCCAACCGGCTCAGGTGCCCAAGCCCTGAGCCGCGCCTGGGCGCGATGGCCGCCGCGACCGCACCGCGGCGCGGCACGCGTTTAAGGGCCGGCTCATCCGCAGCCCCTAAGATCGCGCCCTTCCCATGCGACGCCACCTCTCCCGCCTCCCTCTGCTGCAGCGCGCCCTGGCGTGGCTGCTGCTGGCGCTGCTGCCGCTGGCGCAGGCCGTGGCGGCGGGGCATGCGGTGTCGCACCTGGCCGGCGGCAGCGGCTCGCCGCACGACAAGCAGGCGTTGCACGCGGCGCATTGCGAGCTGTGCATCACCGCCGCCACCGTGGCCGCCGGCGCGCTGCCGGCCACGCTGCCCACGCTGCCGGCGCTGCGGCTTGGGCAGCCCGCGCCCGCGGTGGCCGTGGACAGCGCCTGGGCGCCGCCCTTCGCCGCGGCCTACGACAGCCGCGCGCCCCCTGTCTTCACGCACTGAACGTCCCTCAGCAGTACCGGCCCGCCTGTGCCTTGCGCGGGCGCGGTGCTTTGCAACGTCCTTTGCTTGAAGACCCACCCATGCAACAACGCATCCTGACGGCTGCCGTGGCGATGGCCATGGCCGGCCCGGTGGCGGCGCAGTCCGCCGCCCAATCCACCACCTCCGCCAACGAGCTGCAGTCGCTGCGCGACGAGATCCAGACCCTGCGCAACGCCTACGAGGCGCGGCTGCAGGCCTTGGAGCAGCGCCTGCAGGCGGCCGAGCGCGCCACGGCCCAGGCGCCGGCCGCTGCCACCACCGCGGCCGACCCGGCCGCCGCGCCTGCCGCCTCCGGCGTCGCCTCCGTGAGCCCCGGCGCCGCGACCGCCCCTGCCGGCGGCGGCGCCAACGCCTTCAACCCGGCCGTTTCCTTGATCCTCTCCGGCCTGGCCACGCGCACCTCGCGCGACCCGGCCGGCTACCGCATCAGCGGCTTCGGCCTGTCGCCGGACGCCGAGGTGGGCCCCGGCACGCGCGGCCTGAGCCTGGCGGAGTCGGAGCTGGCCTTCTCCGCCAGCATCGACCCCTACTGGCGCGGCGCCCTGCACGCGGCGCTGCACCCGGACGACAGCGTCTCGGTGGAGGAAGCCTTCGTCGAAACCACCGCGCTGGGCAGCGGCCTCACGCTCAAGGCCGGGCGCTTCTTCTCCAACGTCGGCTACCTCAACCCGCAGCACGCCCACACCTGGGACTTCGTGGACAACCCGCTGGCCTACCAGGCGCTGCTGGGCACGCAGTACGGCGACGACGGCGTGCAACTGCGCTGGATCGCGCCCACCGACCAACTGCTGGAATTCAGCGCCGAGCTGGGCCGCGGCCGCAGCTTCCCCGGCAGCGACGTCGGCGCCAACGGCGCGGGCATGCGCTCGGTGAGCGTGCACACCGGCGGCGACATTGGCGACAGCCACTCCTGGCGCGCGGGCCTCTCCGTGCTGCAGGCCAGCGCGCGCGAGCAGCCGCTCACGGGCCTGGCGGCCGACGACAGCATCGCCACCGCCTTCACCGGCCGCACCCGCGTCTACATCGCCGACGCGGTGTGGAAATGGGCGCCGGAGGGCAACGCCACGCGCACGAATTTCAAATTGCAGGGCGAGGTCCTGCAGGCGCGGCGTAGCGGCTCGCTGGTTTACGACCTGGGCGGCCCGGCCGAGTCGGCTGGCGACTACCGCGTCACGCAGTCCGGCTGGTACGTGCAGGGCATTTATCAATTCATGCCGCGCTGGCGCGTGGGCCTGCGCACCGAGCGGCTGGATGCGGGCTCGCCCAACTACGGCGCCCATGCCGGCCTCTTTGATGGCTCAGGCTTCCAGCCGAAAAAACATTCGTTGATGCTGGACTACAGCCCAAGCGAGTTCTCGCGCGTGCGCCTGCAGTTCGCGCGCGACCTGGCACGCGAGGGCGCGGCCGACAACCAGATCTTTTTGCAGTACCAGATGAGCTTGGGCGCGCACGGTGCCCACGGCTATTGACTCGCCCCCAAGAACCGGACAACGACATGAAGAAACGCAATTTCGTCCTGAGCGCCCTCGTGGCGCTGCCCCTGGCCCTGCTGGCCGCGCAGGCCCAGGCAAATGTAAAAGTGCTGGCCTGCGAGCCGGAATGGGGGGCGCTGGCGATGGAGCTGGGCGGCCCGGCGGTGGACGTGGCGGTGGCCACCAGCGCGCGCCAGGACCCGCACCAGATACAAGCGAAACCCAGCCTCATCGCCCGCGCGCGCAACGCCGACCTGGTGGTGTGCACCGGCGCCGAGCTGGAGACGGGCTGGCTGCCGCTGCTGCTGCAGCAGTCCGGCAACGCCGCCATACAGCCCGGCAAGCCCGGCTACTTCGAGGCCGCGGCCTACGTGCGCAAGCTGGAGGTGCCCACGCAACTGGACCGCTCGCAGGGCGACGTGCACGCCGCCGGCAACCCGCACATCCAGACCGACCCGCGCAACATCGCCCTGGTGGCCACGGCGCTGTCCACCCGGCTGCAGCAGATCGACGCCGCCCATGCCGCCGACTACGCGCAGCGCGAGCGCGCCTTCAGCCAGCGCTGGCAGCAGGCGCTGGCGCGCTGGAACGCGCAGGCCGCGCCGCTCAAGGGCGTGCCCGTGGTGTCGCAGCACAAGGCTTTCCCCTACCTCTACGACTGGCTGGGCCTGAAGGAAGTGGCGGTGCTGGAGCCCAAGCCGGGTGTGGAGCCCTCGGTGTCGCAACTGCAGGCCGTGCAGGCGGCGCTCAAGAACACGCCGGCCAAGATGGTGATCCACGCCGCCTACCAGGACCCCAAGGCTTCGGACTGGCTCAGCGGCAATGCGGGCATCCCGTCGGTGAAACTGCCCTTCACCGTAGGCGGCAGCGACGCCGCCAACGATTTGTTCGGCCTCTTTGACGACACCGTTGGGCGGCTGCTGGCCGCCGCCGGCGCCAAGCGATGAACTGGGACGCGCTGGACGCCGGCATCCTGGGCCCGGCGCTGGCGGCCGGGCTGCTGGTGCTGCTCACGCACGTGCCGCTGGGCCAGCAGGTGCTGGAGCGGGGCATCGTCTTCATCGACCTGGCCATCGCGCAGATCGCCGGCCTGGGCGTGATCGCGGCCGACGCGCTGGGGCTGCCCGAGGGAGGGCTGGCCGTGCAGGGAGCCGCGGTGGGCGCGGCCCTGTTGGGCGCGCTGCTGCTGACCTGGACGGAAAAGCGCGCCCCGCGCCAGCAGGAAGCCTTGATCGGCGTGCTCTTCGTCCTGGCCGCCTGCGCCGGGCTGCTGCTGCTGGCGGGCAACCCCCACGGCGGCGAGCACCTCAAGGACCTGCTGGTCGGCCAGATCCTGTGGGTGCAGCCCTCGCAGCTCGGGGTGCTGGCCGCGATCACGGCGCTGCTGCTGGGCGCCATGGCGCTTGGGCTGCCGCGCCGGCTTGGGCGGCTGGGCTTCTACGCCCTGTTCGCGCTGGCGGTGACGGCCTCGGTGCAGCTCGTGGGGGTGTACCTGGTGTTCTCCAGCCTCATCGTCCCGGCGCTGGCGACCACGGCGCTGCGCGGCCGC
This sequence comes from Azohydromonas lata, assembly GCF_034427735.1. Classification (NCBI taxonomy): domain Bacteria; kingdom Pseudomonadati; phylum Pseudomonadota; class Betaproteobacteria; order Burkholderiales; family Sphaerotilaceae; genus Azohydromonas; species Azohydromonas lata. The sequence goes on along the minus strand of NZ_JAXOJX010000014.1, from coordinate 58,591 downwards.
TCGCGCCTGGCGGCCGGCTACGCGGTGGGCGCGGCGGGCTACGTGCTTGGGCTGGCGCTGTCCGCCCTGCTGGACTGGCCTACCGGCGCCGTCATCGTCTGGACGCTGGCGCTGTGCGCCCTGGCGGCCGCGGCGCTGCTGCGCCGCCGCGCCGGCCCGTCGGCGGCGATGGAAGCCGCCTCGCACGGAGCGCCGTGATGGCCAGCGGGCTGCGCGGCTTCGTGCGCCGGCTGGGCCCGGGCCTGATCACGGGCGCGGCCGACGACGACCCCAGCGGCATCGCCACCTACTCCCAGGCCGGCGCGCAGTTCCGTTTCGCGCTGGCCTGGACGCTGCTGCTGACCACGCCGCTGATGATCGGCATCCAGCTCCTGTCGGCCCGCATCGGCTGGGTCACCGGCCAGGGGCTGGCGGCCAACATCGCGCACGTGTGCCCGCGCTGGGTCACCGTGACGCTGGTGGCGCTGCTGGTGGCGGCCAACACGCTCAACATCGCCGCCGACGTCGCGGCCATGGGCGAGGCCGTGCGGCTGCTGGCCGGCGGCCAGTCCGCCCCCTACGTGCTGGCGCTGGGCGGCCTGTGCGTGGCCATGCAGCTCTTCTTCCCCTACGAGCGCACGGTGCGGCTGCTCAAGTGGCTGACGCTCGTCCTCTTTGCCTACGTGGCCGTGCTGCTGGCCGTGCGCGTGCCGTGGGGCGAGGTGGCTGCCGAGGGGCTGCTGCCGTGGACGGCCTGGCGCGACGACATGTCCGTGGGCGCCTACGCCGCCATGGTGGTGGCCGTGCTGGGCACCACCATCAGCCCCTACCTATTTTTCTGGCAGGCCGCGCAGGAGGTGGAAAACAAGCGCCGCGCCCCGTTGGGCGACCGCACGCTGCCGCACCCGGCGCGCGAGCGGCTGTTCCTGCGCCGCATACGCGTGGACACGGTGGTGGGCATGTGCTTTTCCAACGCGGTGGCGCTGTGCATCGTGGTGGCCGCGGGCGTGACGCTGCACGGCCAGGGCGCACACGTGGACAGCGCCGCGCAGGCGGCTCAGGCGCTGCGGCCGGTGGCGGGGGATTTCGCCTTCTGGCTGTTCGCGCTGGGCATCGTGGGCACGGGGCTGCTGGCAGTGCCGGTGCTGGCGGGCTCGGCGGCCTACGCGGTGAGCGAGCTGCTGGGCTGGCCCGGCGGGCTCTCGCGCGGCTTCCACGAGGCGCGGGGCTTCTACGGGATCATCGTCGCCGCCACGGTGCTGGGCACCTTGGGCAGCCTGCTGGAGGTGGACCCCATGTCCGCGCTGGTATGGAGCGCGGTGGCCAACGGCGTGATCGCCGTGCCCATCATGGTGGCCATGCTGTTCATCGGCCAGTCGCGCCGCCTCATGGGCGCGCACGTGATGAGCCGCCGCCTGCGCTGGCTGAGCTGGCTGGCCACCGGCGTGATGGCGGCGGCCGTGGCCTTCATGGGGCTGTCCAGCCTGCTCGGCGGCTGAAGCCGCTGTCCCGGGGAGAACGGCCGGTCCCGGGGCCACGCCCTGCGGGGGGCGCGTCCCAGGAGCGCGGCGCTGCTCACATGGGCGTGGGCGGCGGGGGCTCCGGCGTGGCCGGACCGGGCGGCGGGCTGATGGGGTCGCCCACCGGTGCTGGGCCGGGCGGCAGCGGCGACGGGGCGGGCCCCGGCGGCATCACCGGCTCCGGCGGCACCACGTGCGCCCACAGCGGCGGCGGGATGCGCCGCTGCGGCCGTGCAAGGGATTGATGCGGGGTCATGCGCGCTGGGCTGCGGCTCAGAGTTTGTCGATGCCGCGCTTGACCGTTTCCTTGGCGTCGCCCACGTTCTTGCGCACGGTGCCGCCCACCTGGTCGGCGCGGCCTTCCTGCTGCATCTGGCGGTTGCCGGTGAGGTCGCCCGCCGCTTCCTTGATGCGGCCCTTGGCGTTGTCCACGACGCCCTTGACTTGATCCTTGTTCATGCGGTGCTCCTTGTCGGTGTTGGCCGGCACATGCCGGTTGCTTCACTCTGGAGCAGTTCGCGGGCCTGCGCTGTAGGCGCGCATGCCGTTGTCCCGTAGTCCCAGGCCGCAGATTTTTCAAGGGGCGGCGGGATTTTCCCGATGGCGGAAACCGGTTTACCGTTGCTTACGTGGGACGATGTGAAACGCCGACGGCCTGGACCGCCTGGCAACGGTGCATGACGTTGGCAGCTCCCGCATGCTGGAACGCCGGGGTTTGGGGCCCCCGCATCACGGGACGCATGCTGCATTGCACAAAAACTTGGCCTGGCACTTGCAGCGCAAGCCGCATGAGCTCGCCACCCTCTTCCCCCGTCCCGCCCTGGCACAGGCGCGTGCTGGACTGGCTGGGCGTGGAGCCGGCGGACGACGGCCCGCCGCCGGAGGCGCCTCGGCCCGACGAGCGCTTTGCGTGGGAGCCAGTACCGCCGCCGACCCGGCCGCCGCAATGGGGTGCGGCCAACCAGCCCGCGCTGCTGCTAGGCCAGGAAGAGGAGGCGCCGCCTCGCGCCGCTGCGCTACCGGACCTCCTGCCCGCCGCGCCCCGTCCTCCCAAGCGCGCGCGTTGAGCGACGGCCCCTTGCAGGCCCGCTGCCGGTTTCGAGTGCATGCCCGCCCTTGATTCCGCCGTGAGTACTTCTCTGGGATGGAAAATGCTTGTCTTCTGATTCCAGGGTCGTGAAGTAATTTACGGTATTCAATTCCGTTATGAATTTGAGTATGAAAGCTGCGAGCACCTGATTTGGGTCGAGACTGCCATTTGTTGGTGCGTTCCATGGAGCTCAGGGAGCCAAGTCATGAATATCAGCTCGCATTCGGTAGCATGGAAATCCCGTGCAGCCGCGCCGCAGGCACCGCTCAGCGGCGAGGTGCTTGGAAAATTGATCAACCTTTCCGGCCGGCGCCGTTTCACTTCGCAGTGCCTGGTGCTGTATGCGGTGCTGGCGCACCAGGGAAAAGCGGGCGCGCTGGAGATTTCACGCGAGGCGCCGGGGATTTTCGAAACTGCCCATGCGTCGCTGGTGCAGGGCGGCGATGGGCTGCCAGGCCTGTATTGCGAGGCATTGCGCTCCTCATCGTCCTGAGGACGGCGGCACCCCTTCAATGCCCAGGAGTCATCCCCCGTATGGACCTCATCACCGGCAACGCTTACGACCAGGACACCCGCGGCACCGGCTGGTTCCTGGGCTTCAGCGACTGGACGCGCCACGGCCTGGGCGAGCTGCTGCACGTGCCGCGCGAGCAGTCGCTGGACGGGCTGTGCATGAAGTGGTGGGACCACCCCGCGGGTGACGACAGCGGCCTGGGCAAGCCGCTGAGCGAAGGCCGCACGGTGTCGCTGCTGGTGAGCGGGGAGTCGCTGTTTCGCATCGAGTTCAGCCCGCATCCGGACTTCCGCCCGGAGGGCCTGCGCACCGTGCTGCTGCGCCGCCAGGGCGACTTCGCGGCCTGGGGCGCGGGCTTGCACCACCGCTGGCACGCGCTGGAGCGCGCCACCGTCATGACGCTGCGCTGGAACCTGCGCTGAAGGCCGGGGTACGGGTTTGGGCCGCTCTTGAGCCCCTTGCCGTCCGCCGGGCCGGCGGCACCGGGCTTTTAAAATCCCGGGTTTTCCTCTCGGCGCCTCCTCATGGATTCAGATCGTTTTCAGCGCGGCCAGGCCACGCTTTCCAGTATCCACGGCCATATAGGCGAAGGCGTGATGAAGGCCTTGGGCGACATTGCGCCGGAATTCGCGCGCTTCATCATCGAGTTCCCCTACGGCGACATTTACGCGCGCGGTATCCTGTCGCCGCGCGAGCGGCAGATCGCCACGATTTCCTCGCTGGTGACGCTGGGGCATTCGCCCAAGGAATTGCGCGCCCATATCCAGGGCGGGCTCAACGTGGGTTGCAGCCGGCAGGACATCGTGGAAGTCATCATGCAAATGGCCGTGTACGCCGGATTTCCCGCCGCGGTCAATGCACTGCTGGTGGCCAAGGAGGTTTTCGCGGAACTGGACGAGCGCGGGCAGCAGGCGGCTGAAACCGGGCGGCCTTGAAGCGGCCCGCCAGGCCATTTGTCACGGGTGGCCGGTGGGCGGTGCGGGACACAATTCCCAGGAGAAAAAGTCCACATCTCGAACCGTGACCCGGCGGCGCGTGCGCGCTACGATGAATCCACCGCAGGCACGGCTTGTGCCCTGTGGGGCGTCACCAGGGAGTTCGTCATGAGCGTTGCGCTGCTGTGGCTGTGGATGGCAATGGATACCTTGAAGCCGGGCGCGGTGGATTTCGCGCTGGAATGGGCGTCAAGTCACAACCTGACATACCTTTATTGAAACGTATTTGAATCGGCCCCGCGGGGCCGCTGCCTGCGGAATATATAAGCCTGTATTCCGCGCGCCTTTTCGTCCGTTCCCGTTCGGGACGGCTGCATCATGCCGTGAGCAGCAACAGGAGTTTCCAGCATGCTCACCGGCGGATGTTTGTGCGGCGCCGTCCGCTATGAAGCGGGCGGCACGCCCTTCAATTTGACGATGTGCCATTGCGCCACCTGTCGCCGCGCCAGCGGTGCGCCGCTGGTGGCCTGGTTCAGCGTGCCCAAGCATGAATTCCGGCTGGTGCAAGGCACACCGGCCCGGTTTTCTTCCAGTGCCCAAGGCATGCGCAGTTTCTGCAAGGATTGCGGCAGTGCGTTGACATTTGAAAACTCCGATTTGCCGGAAGAAATCGACGTGACGATTTGCACGCTGCACCAGCCGGAGCAATGCCCGCCCGCCGACCATACCTGGGTTTCCCGGCAATTGCCCTGGATTTCCATGGACGATGGTTTGCCCGGATATGCCACCGTGCGCATGAAAACCTGATGCCTTGCAGGCCAGGAATTTGCTCTGTGACCTTCGGGGAACCATTGGCTCCCGGTGGAGTCGATGCAACAAGGCATGCCGGGGAAAAATTCTCATTTTGCGGCTGACCTTCTGGCTCCCTCCGTGGCCCGTATTCAAGGATTCAAAATGCGCCTGCTGCTTGCCATATTCCTGCCCTTCGTCGTGTTCTTCACGATCGGCCGGCCCATCTCCGGCATCATTTGCCTGATATTGCAGGTCACGCTCATAGGCTGGCTGCCGGCGGCCATTTGGGCGGTTTATGCGCTGAGCCAATACAAGACGGACAAGAAAATAGAAAGCGCCCTGCGCCGGCCGTCGGCCTGATTTTCAGTGGCGGTTGAAAACCAGGCGAGCGGCGGGCGGCTGGCGGCTGGCGGCTGGAAAACAAAGACTTTCCGGCAACGGCCTTTTGAAATTAGGCCGCGCGCTGCGCGAGCACACGCTGCAGCAGCGTGTGCACGGCGCTGGGGTCGGCGGGCTTGACGACGTGGCCTGAAAAGCCCGCGCGCGTGGAGCGCTCCACGTCCGAGGGTGCGCCGTAGCCGCTGAGCGCAATCACCGGGCAGCTCCCGCACAGCGCGCGGCCCACGTCGATACCGCTGCCGTCGGGCAATCCCAAATCCGTCAGCACCACGTCGAAGTGCCGCTCGCGCGCCACGGACAGCGCGTCCGCCCGCGTGCCCACGTGCGTGACGCGGTAGCCCAGGTCTTCCAGCGACAGCCGCATGGCCTCGGCCGCGTCCTCGTTGTCCTCCACCAGCAGCAGCCGCGTGCCGTCGTCCTCGGCCAGCGAGGGCGCGGCCGGCGCGTCGGCCGACTGCGCCGGCTGCAGCGACACCGGCACGCGTATCGTCAACCGCGCGCCCAGCCCCAAGCCGTCGCTGGCGGCCTCGATGCTGCCGCCATGCTCGCCCACCAGCCCGCGCGCGATGGCCAGCCCAAGCCCAAGTCCGCCAAAGCGCCGCGTCGTGTCGCTGTCGCCCTGGCGGAAGGGCGTGAACAGGTGCGGCAGCGCCGCGGCGTCTATGCCGATGCCGTCGTCGGTGCAGGTGATGGTGAAGCCGCCGTCCCCCGAGGCCGTGCGCAGCGTGATGCGCCCGCCCTCCGGCGTGAACTTGATGGCGTTGCGCACCACGTTCCACAGCACCTGCTGCATGCGCGCCTCGTCGGCCATCACCACGCTGTGCGGGGCCTGCAGCGCCAGCGTGAGCTGCAGCCGCTTGGTGGCGACCTCCTCGGCCAGCATCTCGGCCACGGCCTGCACCAGGCGGTGCATGTCCACGGGCTGCAGGTGCAGCGTGAGCTTGCCGGCGTTGATGGAGGTGAGATCGAGCAGGTCCTCGATCAGCCGCGCCTCCAGCGCCACGTTGCGCCGGATCATGGGCAGCAGCTTGCGGTACTGCGCCGGGATCTGCGCCACCTGCTCCAGCAGGTACACCGCCGAGGAGATGGGCGTGAGCGGCGTGCGCAGCTCGTGCGAGAGCATGGCCAGGAAGCGGTCCTTGGCCTGGTTGGCCTGCTCGGCCTCCTCCTTGGCCGCGCGCAGCCGCGCCTCGTGGGCGTGGGCCTCGGTCACGTCGTGCAGCACCTTGCAAAAGCCGCTGGGCTCGCCGGCGGCGCCGCCGTGCAGCGGCATGGTCAGGCCCTCGACGCGGCGCTGGGAGCCGTCGCGGCGCATCATCCAGCGCGCGTCCGTGGCCTTGCCTTGGGCCAGCGCCTGCTGCAGCCCGTCCTCGAAGACGAAGGCTCGCCTGTCCTGCGGCGTGTAGAGCAGGTCGGCGCGGTGGCCCAGCACCTGCTCGCGTGCAAAGCCGAACACGTCCTGCGCGCCGCGGTTCCAGCTGCGGATGCAGCCCTCGCGGTCCAGGACGATCACGGCGTAGTCGTGCAGCGCGTCCACCACGCGGGCGTGCAGCGCGTCGGCCTCGCGCAACTGGCGCTCGGCACGGTCGCGCCCGTCGCGCTCGGCCACCTCGCGCAGCGCGCGCTCCACCACCACCGGCAGCCGCTGCAGCCGGCTCTTGCTCACGTAGTCGGTGGCGCCGCGCTTGAGCAGCTCCACGGCGTTGTCCTCGCCGATGACGCCGGAGACGAAGATGAAGGGCACCTGCGGTGCCAGCACGCGCGCCAGCTCCAGCGCCTGCGCGCCGCTGAAGCCCGGCAGCTCGTAGTCCGACAGCACGAGCTGCGGCTGCGGGGCTGCCGCCAGCGCCGCGGCAAAGCCCGCCTCGTCGCTGACCACTTGCAGCCGCGAGCTCGGGTAGTGCTCGCGCAGGCACTCGCCGATGAGCTCGGCGTCGAAGCGCGAATCCTCCAGCAGCAGCACCTGCAGCCCCCGTCCGCGCGGTTCGGCCATGGCCGCCTCTGTTGCGCTGTTTGCGCCTGTTGCGCCCATCACGTGCCTTTCCAAGATCAGTCCCCCCGCCGCGTGGCCCGCACCGAGCCCGGGGGAGGTTCGTTGAGCACCGCCCAAAACATGCCCAGGTCGGCAATGGCGGTGATGAATGGCTTGAACTCCACGGGCTTGACGACGTAGGCGTTCACGCCCAGCGAGTAGCTGCGCACCACGTCGGACTCCTCCTGCGAGGAAGTCAGCATCACCACCGGGATGCTGTGCAGCTCCTGCGAGGCGCGCACGGCCTGCAGCACCTCCAGCCCGTTGACCTTGGGCAGCTTGAGGTCCAGCAGGATCACGGCCGGGTTGCCCGCGGCGCGGGCGGCGAACTCGCCCTCGCGCTGCAGGTATTCCAGCGCCGCGGCGCCGTCGCGGACGATGACGACCTCGTTGGCAAGCTGGCTGCGCTCCAGCGCCACCAGCGTGAGCTCCAGGTCGCGCGCGTCGTCCTCGACCAGAAGAATGGGTTTGAGCATCAGCCCTCCCGCGCCCGCAAGGGCAGAAGGAAGCCGAAGGTCGCGCCCTTGTCCGGCTCGCCGCGCGCCCACACGCTGCCGCCATGGCGCTCCACGATGCGGCGCACGTTGGCCAGCCCTATGCCCGTGCCCTCGAACTCCTCGGCCGGGTGCAGGCGCTGGAACACGCCGAAGAGCTTGTCCACGTACTTCATCTGGAAGCCCACGCCGTTGTCGCGCACCTCCAGCCCCGCGCCGTCGGAGCGGCGCACGGGCAGCACCTCGATGACGGCGGGCTCGCGGTCGCGGCTGTACTTGCAGGCGTTGCTCAGCAGGTTGCGCACCACCACCTGCATCAGCAGCGCGTCGCCCCACAGCCTGGGCAGCCCGGGGGCGACCTTCCACACTACCTGGCGCTCGCAGGGCGGCTGCTGCGATATCTCGCGCACCAGCTCGGCCACCATGAGGCCGGTGTCGATCTCGGTGCGCTTGAGCGCGGCGCGGCCCATGCGGGAGAAGTCCAGCAGCGCGTCCACGAGCCTGCCGGCGTAGGTGGCGGCCTCCTTGACGTGCTTGAGGTAGCGCTGCGAGCGCTCGCCCAGCAGCCGGCCCTCGCCGGCGTCCAGCACCAGGTCCACGTAGCCGGCGATATGGCGCATGGGCGCGCGCAGGTCGTGCGAAACGGTGTAGGAGAAGGCTTCCAGTTCCTTGTTGACGCGGCCGAGCTCGGTGGCGAACTCGGCCATCTCCTCGGCGCGGCGCAGCACGATGCCGATGAGCGCCTGGCGCAGCTCCAGCGCCGCCGACACCTCGCTGGGCGCCCACGGCAGCGAGCGCCCGCGCAACTGCTCGCGCCAGCTCTCGAAGCTGCGCCGCGGGTGCAGCCGCCCGTCGTCTGCCTGCACCGCCTTGCGCGGGTTGCCGGCCCATTGCACGGTCTGCACCACCTCCGGCCGGAACCACAGGATCCAGTGCCTGTGTACCTGCGAGATGGAGATGGCCAGCACGCCGGCCGTGGCGGGATTGGCCCCGCCACTGCGGCCGCCTTCGCCGTGGTCCACGGCCAGGGCGGGCAGCGCCTCGCCCAAGCGGTCGGTGTGGAAGATCTCGCGGCCCTGGTGGGCGATGCGGCCGATCAGCTCCTGGATGCGCTGCGCGGGCGGGCAATCGCCCAGGGTCCAGCAATCGTTGTCCAGCACCACGGCGGCGCCGCCGGCGTGCGCCAGGCGCAGCAGCACGGGCTCGGCGGTGAGCTGGCGCAGCGTGCCGTCGCTCTCGGTGAGGTGCGACATGATCTCCAGCGTGATGTGGCGCAGCTCCAGCCGCGTCGCCAGCTCGGCCTGGTCCTCGCGCGCCTCGATCTGCAGCGACAGCAGCCGCCCAAGGTGCTCGCAGGCCACGCGGGTTTCGAACGGCACGTGGCGAGCGTCGCGGTCGTGGCAGGAGACCAGCCCCCACAGCCGCCCGCGCACGACGATGGACACCGACATCGACGCCAGCGTGCCCATGTTGCGCATGTACTCCAGGTGCAGCGGCGAGACGCTGCGCAGCGCGGCCCAGGACAGGTCGATGTCCTGCGGCTGCCAGGCCGCGTCCACGCAGCGCAGCGGCACGGGCGTGTAGCGGGCATCGGGGATGAGGCGGATCTGGTTGAGCAGGTAGAGCTGCCGTGCCTGCGCGGGAATGTCCGCCGCCGGGAAGCGGTGCGCGAGGTAGGCGTCGTAGCCCTGGTCCAGCGCCTCGGCCAGCACCTCGCCGTGGCCCTCCTCGTCGAAGCGGTAGGCCAGGCAGCGGCCGAAACCGGTGAGCCGCTTGAACTCTTCCACGGCCAGCGCCAGCAGTGCCTGCACGTCGCGCGCCTCCTGCATGCGCGGCAGAAAGCGCCGTGCCAGCGCGTACACCGGCGCCTGCAGGCCCAGCGGGTGCTCGGTGGGCTCCAGCTCCAGCACCAACAGCCGCGGCAGGCGGTGGCCGGTGAGGTCCCAGCGCCGGCCGTCCTCCAGCGTCACCGAGCCCAGCGGCGCGGGGCCTTCGCCCTCCTGCAGCGCGGCCAGGTGCGGCGCCAGGCGCTCGCGCCAGTCGTCCAGGGGCGGTGGTGCGTTCCAATTGGCGCTGCAGGCCACGAGGTGGGCATCCGCGGCGTCCAGCACCAGCATGCGTCCGTGCGGCTGTATGCCGCCGGGAACGCGTATGGGCTCGTTGGCGCAGTCGGCCAGGTCAGGCGGCAGCGTGGCGTCCATGGCTGAACAAGATTTCAAGCGTCCTTTCCAGCGGGGCCGAGCTTTCTCTGGGGGGTGCGCAGGGGAGACCCCGGGCTCAGGCCCCGGGTCCATCGGGTGGGAAAAGCGGCCGGCTTGGGCTGCGCAGACCGTCAGCGCCAGGCACGGGCCCCGGCGCCGCGCCGGTGAGGGAGGGACTGCGGCGCGGGGCGCGCCAGCCTGCATCGGTGGTCATGGCAAAACTCCAGCCAGGGCAAGGGCAGGCAACAGCAAGCGGCGTACCGGCCCGCGGGCCGGCGCGTTGCCCATGCGCCTGGCGGCCCTCCGGCAGCCGGCCCTGGACAGGCACCAGCAGCGGGGTGGACCGAATGCAGCTGCGGGCAGCGCGCCCGCCTGGAAAGAAGCTTGGCAAGCCGCGCACCCGCATCGGCCGCGGCACGCACTCACCGGGGTCAGGTGCCGCGGCGCGTGGTCTTGATCGAGCCCGGGGGCGGCTCGTTGAGCACCGCCCAAAAGATGCCCAGATCGGCAATGGCGGCGATGAACTGCTTGAACTCCACGGGCTTGACCACGTAGGCGTTGACGCCCAGCGAGTAGCTGCGCATCACGTCGGACTCCTCCTGCGAGGAGGTCAGCATCACCACCGGGATGCTGTGCAGCTCCTGCGAGGCGCGCACGGCCTGCAGCACCTCCAGCCCGTTGACCTTGGGCAGTTTCAGGTCCAGCAGGATCACCGCGGGGTTGCCGGGCTCGCGGTGGGCGAAGTCGCCTTCGCGCTGCAGGTACTCCAGCGCCTGGGCGCCGTCGCGCACCACGACCACGTCGTTGGCGAGCTGGGTGCGTTCCAGCGCCAGCAGGGTGAGTTCGAGGTCGCGCGGGTCGTCCTCGACGAGCAATATGGGTTTGAGCATCAGGGTTCCTGGGAAGGCATGGGAAGGACGAAGCCGAAGACCGCGCCTTGGCCGGGCTCGGATCGAGCCCAGACCTGGCCGCCGTGGCGTTCCACGATGCGGCGCACGTTGGCCAGTCCTATGCCCGTGCCTTCGAATTCTTCAGCCGAGTGCAGGCGCTGGAAGACGCCGAACAGCTTCTCGGCATATTTCATGGGGAAGCCCACGCCGTTGTCGCGCACTTCCAGGCCCACGTCGTTTGGGCGCTGCACGGGCAGCACCTCGATCACGGCCGGGCTGCGCTCGCGGGTGTACTTGAAAGCGTTGTCCAGCAGGTTGCGCACGACGGTCTGCACCAGCAGCGCGTCGCCCCACAGCGGCGGCAGCGCGTGCACCCGCCACTGCACCTGGCGCCCTTGCTGATGCCGGGCGAGCTCGGCCACGAGGTCGGCCACCAGCAGGCCGGTGCCGATCTGGCTGCGCTTGAGCGCGGCGCGGCCCATGCGGGAGAAGTCCAGCAGCGCGTCCACGAGCCTGCCGGCGTAGGTGGCGGCTTCCTTGACGTGGCCGAGGTAGCGGCGCGAGCGCTCGCCCAGGCCCGCGCCGTCTTCGCCGTCGAGCACCAGGTCCACGAAGCCGGCGATGTGGCGCATGGGCGCGCGCAGGTCGTGCGAGACGGTGTAGGAAAAGGCCTCCAGCTCCTTGTTGACGCGGCCGAGCTCGGTGGCGAACTCGGCCATCTCCTCGGCGCGGCGCAGCACGATGCCGATGAGCGCCTGGCGCAGCTCCAGCGCCGCCGACACCTCGCTGGGTGCCCAGGGCAGCGAGCGCCCGCGCAGCAGCTCCTCCCAGCTTGCGAAGCTGCGCCGCGGATGCAGCCGCCCGTCGCCCTGCTGCACCGGCTTGCGCGGCTCGCCGGCCCAGCGCACCGTCTGCACGACCTCGGGGCGGAACCACATCACCACGTGGCGGTGCACCTGCGAGATGGAGACGGCCAGCACGCCGGCGGCCACGGCGTCGCCCTCGGCGGGCGGCGCGGGCAGCGGCAGCACCTGTTCCACGCGGTCGCTGCAGGCCACTTCGCGGTCCTGCTGCGTGGCCCAGCGGGCCAGGGCCTGTATGCGCGCCGCGGGCGGGCATTCGCCCAGCGTCCAGCAGTCGCCGTCCAGCACCACGGCGGCACCGGTGGCGCGCGCCAGGCGCAGCAGCGCGGGCTCGGCGGCCAGGCTGCGCAGCGTGCCGTCGCTATCGGCCAGGCGCGACACCAGCTCCAGCGTGATCCGGCGCAGCTCCAGGCGGCGCGCGACCTCGGCGTTGTCCTCGCGCGCCTCGATCTGCAGCGACAGCAGCCGCCCAAGGTGCTCGCAGGCCACGCGGGTCTCGAAGGGCACGTGGCGCGGCGCGTGGTCGTGGCAGGAGATCAGGCCCCACAGCCGTCCGCGCACGGTGATGGACACCGACATGGACGCCAGCGTGCCCATGTTGCGCATGTATTCCAGGTGCAGCGGCGAGACGCTGCGCAGCGCCGCCCACGACAGGTCCATGCCCGTGGGCCGCCAGGCCGCGTCCACGCAGCGCAGCGGCACGGGCGTGTAGCGGGCGTCGGGGATGAGGCGAATCTGGTTGAGCAGGTAGAGCTGCCGCGCCTGCGCGGGGAGGTCGGCCGCGGGGAAGTGGTGGCCCAGGTAGGCGTCGTAGCCCTCGTCCAGCACCTCGGCCAGCACCTCGCCGTGGTCCTCCTCGTCGAAGCGGTAGGCCAGGCAGCGGCCGAAGCCGGTGAGCCGCTTCATCTCTTCCACGGCCAGCGCCAGCAGCGCTTGCACGGACGCGGCGGCCTGCAGCCGCGGCAGCCAGTGGTGGGCCAGCCCGTACACCGGCGCCTGCAGGCCCAGCGGCGGCGCCGCGGGTTCGAGCTCCAGCACCACCAGGCCCGGCGCGCGGTGGCCGGTGACGTCCCAGCGCGTGCCGCGCTCCAGCGTCACCGTGCCCAGCGGCACGGGCGCCTCGCCCAAGCGCAGCGCGGCCACGCGCTGCGGCAGCCAGTCGTTCCACTGCGGCAGCGGCGGGGCCTCGGCCCAGTTCTCGCTGAGGGCCACGAGGCGGCCGTCGCCCTCGGCCAGCACCAGCATGCGGCCGTGGGGCTGAATGCCGCCGGGCACCCGTATGGGCTCGTCGGCGCAGTCGTTGAGGTCGGCGTCAGGCAGCGGCAGGTCCATGGTCCAGCACGTGCTCGAAACAGGCCCGCAAGGCCGCGAAAGTGGCAACGGCCGCGGCGCAGGCGCTGCCCAGCGCCGCGTCGTCCTCGCCCAGCGCCTGCGCCAGGCGCTCGCGGAACTCCGCCCACATGGCGCCGGTGCGTGCTCCCCAGCCGTTGAAGTAGGCCGCGCCGTTGTCAGGCCCCAGGCCCCAGCGCTCGCGCACCACGCGCGCGATGAGCTGCCCGCCCAAAGCTGAACCCTCCAGCACGTACAGCGACCCGAACACCGCGCCGGTGTCGGCCAGGGCCAGCGCGGCCACCGGGTCGTCCATGGGGAAGGGCTGCAGGCCCAGCGCCGCGAGGTCGCGCGCCAGCAGGGGCGCGCGCGAACGCTGGTCGAACCAGCCGCGCAGCGCCGCGGGCAGGTGCAGGCGCAACCGCACCTCCCAGGCCGGGACGAAGGCACCGAAGCCGGCAAGCACGCGCTCGTAGTGCTCGCGCCGCAGCGCCGCCTGGTCCAGCTGGAGCAAGGCCTCTATGGCCTCGTGCTGGGCAGCGCAGGCCTGTCTCAGCGCGCCGGTGATGGTCGTGCCCTGTTGATTCATCCCCGGGGTGGTGGTGGAAGTGGCTTAGGACGGCCGATTTTGGCCCATGGGGTTTGCCCGGGGTTCCTGGGGCGGCCCTCTTTTTGTCGTCAATGCACGATTTGTGAAGGACTTGGCGACCGCGCGCCGTGTCGCAAATGCTTACCTTTGCCTGTGCGGCGTGCGATCAGCGCTGGGGGCCGTCGCGGCGTTCCTGCACGGCCTGCAGCACGTCGCCGAGCCGGGCGAAGTTCACCGGCTTGCTGAAGTGGCCGTCCATGCCCGCGGCGTGGACCTGGGCCACGTCCTGCTCGAAAGCCCGACCCGTGACGGCCCACAGCGGCACGCGGCCCGCGGCGCCGGGCAGGGCGCGGATGCGGCGCGCGGCCTCCAGCCCGTCCAGGCCCGGCATCTCCACGTCCATGAGCACCAGGTCCACCCCGCCCTCGGCCACGCGGGCGATGGCCGATTCGCCGTCGGCGCACTCCAGCACGCTGTGGCCGCGCTGGCGCAGCAGCGCGCCCAGCACCTCGCGGTTGATGGCCACGTCGTCCACCACCAGCACGCGCAGCGTGGGGGCGCGGCCCGGCGCGAGGTGGGCCGGCGCGGGCGGCGCCACGGGCGCCAGGGCCTCGGCTGGGGCGCGTTCGAAGGGCACGTGCAGCCGCACCGCCGTGCCTTGGCCGGGCGTGGATTCCACCGCGATGTCGCCGCCCATGGCCTGCACCAGGCGGCGGCTGATCCACAGTCCCAGCCCCGTGCCGCCGTAGCGGCGCGAGGTGAAGCTCTCGGCCTGCGCGAAGGGCTCGAACAGCCGCGCGCGCTGCTCGCCGCTGAGGCCTATGCCCGTGTCGCGCACTTCGATGTCCACCGGCAGCAGCCCCGGCGGCGTGCCCGTGCCGCCGGGCCGGCGCAGCGTCAGCGTCACGCCGCCGTGCTCCGTGAACTTCAGCGCGTTGGACAGCAGGTTGGAGAGCACCTGCTGCAGCCGCGCGGCGTCGCCCAGCACCCAGGGCAGCTCGCCGTCGGCCAGCGCCAGCGTCAGGCGCAGGCCCTTGGCCGCGGCACTGGGGGCGAACAGCTCGTGGCAGCCCTGCAGCACCGCTTCCAGGCGCAGGGGCTGGCGCTCCAGCTCCAGCCGCTCGGCTTCGATCTTGGCCAGGTCCAGCACCTCGTTGAGGATGCGCAGCAACTGCTCGCCGGCCTGGTGGATGCGTTGGGCGTTGACGCGGTTGTCGGGGTCGGCCAGCCGCGCCTGCAGCAGTTGCGCGTAGCCCAGGATGCCGTTGAGCGGCGTGCGCAGCTCGTGGCTCATGGCGGCCAGGAAGCGGTCCTTGGCCTCGCTGGCGCGCTGGGCCTGGGTGCGCGCGAGCTCCAGCGGCGTGATGTCGAGCACGATGCCGTCGAGCACCCGGTCCTGTGTGGCCTCGCCCTGGTCGCGCGGCACCAGCGTGGCCTGCATGCTGCGCCACGCGTCGTCGGCGCCGCGCACGCGGAAAGTGAAGGTCAGCGGCGCGCGCTCGTCGCGGGCCTGGTGCAGCACGGGCCCCAGGCGCTCGCGGTCGGCCTCGTCCACGCGGCTGAGCCAGGCGCAGCCGCTGCGGTCGGCCAGGATGTGCTGACGCGGCAGCCCCAGGTAGTGCTCGGCCGAGGCGCTGAGGTAGCGGTAGTGCACCTCGTCGCCGCGCTGCACGCGGGTGAACAGCAGCCCGGGCAGGGCGCGGCCGACGTTGGCCAAGTCGCCGCGCACGTCCTCCAGCGCCGCGCGCAGCGCCGCCTCCTTGTCGCGCAACTGGTCCACCAGGGCCAGCACCACCTCGTGCAGGTTGGCGAACTCCGCGGGCAGCAGCCGCGGCGGCGGCACGGCGGCGCCGCCGGCCACGCCGCGCACGCGCGCCAGGAATTGCCCAAGCGGCAGCAGCACCAGCGTGGACAGCAGCCAGGCCAGCGCCGTGGCGCCCACGACCAGCAGCCCCGCCGAGCCCCACACCCAGCGCAATGCCGCGGCGTTGGCCTCCTCCAGCGCCTGCACGGGCGTGCGCACCAGCGTCACCCAGCCCAGCCCCGCGTAAGGGTCGCTGCCGCGGCTGGCGGCCCAGGCGGTGACGTAGTGGCGCCCGTCCGGCCAAGCCAGCACGGTCCAGCCCTCGGCCCCGTGCGACAGCAGCGGCTGCAGCGGCAGCGGCGCGCCCATCTCGCCCTCGGGGCCCAGGCGCTGGCGCGCGTCGCGCCCGGCGATGAAGAGCTGCGAGCCCTGCGCCGGCGCCGCGCGCGCGTACAGCGCGATGCGCTCGCGCAGCCACGGCCAGGACACGTGCACCGACAGCACGCCGGCCACGCCGCCGTCCGCGGTGCGCAGCGGCGCGGCGATGTCGATGAAGCGCCAGGGCTCTCCCTTGGGCAGCGGCGGCAGCAGCCCGGCCAGCAGCCTGGCTTCGCGCACGTCGCCGAAGTGCAGGCCGTTCAGGGCCGCGCCCCACCAGCCGCGCCCCGACACGTCCCGCCCCACCAGCCGGTCGTGCGGTGCCGCCAGCACGCGCCCGCGCGCGTCGGCGATGCCGGCCCAAGCGAAGTTGGGCGCGTCGAACAGGCCTTCGAGCAGCAAACGCAATGGCGCGGGCTGCAGCCGCGGATCCATGTGCATGATCAGCCGCGCCTGCGCCTGCAGGTCGCGCCCCATGCGGCCCAGGTCGGCGTCCACCGTCGCGGCCACCGCCGAGGCCTGCTGCAGGTTGAGCGCACCGGCGGTGGCCTGCGCCTGCTCGCGCAACTGCACCGTGCGCATCGCGCCCAACACGCCGGCCACCAGCGTGCTCAACAGCAGCGCCATCAGCGTCAGCAGGGTGCGCAGGCCAAACCGACGCCGCGAGGAGTTTTCAGATCTCGGCACGAAGAAAAACAGGGTTGGTCTACAGGACTTGCCGGAACGCGCTGGCCTCTATATGTCTGAAGACTGGATTGAATTCGTGAAATTGAGGCGAAAATTTTAATTGCTGCAGCGCGACATAAACCCTGAATAACATTTTTTAATCGAACACATAACTCGGCAAATTGGCCTGGCCAAGAGGAGCGGTGTAAGTTTCCAATCCATCATCGCGGGCCAGGTGGCCACGGCAACGGTCGTATTTTCTCCGTCTGAAGATTGAATAAATACAAAACTTCCGTATGGAGATTGAAATCGCGGCCGTTGGCAGACGGCTTTCGGCTGGAATAGGTGGGCAGGAGAAAATTCCTATTGCGCTTGTTCGGCTTTGCAGGGGCCCGTGATATTTCCGGGCGGGTTTCAGCCTGCAGCCAGCTCCACGTGCACGACGGTGCCCTGGCCCGCGACGCTGTTGAGCTCCAGCGTGCCGCCCATGGCCTGCACCGTGCTGCGGGCGGTGACCAGGCCCATGCCGGCGCCTTCGATGCCGGAGTGTTCGCGGCCGGCGCGTGAAAACGCCTGGAAGAGCTGGGCCTGGCGGTCGGCCGTGATGCCCTGGCCGTCGTCGGCCACCGTGATGCGCACGCGGTCGCCGTTGCGCTGGGCCTGCAGCCAGACGTGGCCGCCCTCGCGCCCGTACTTGATGGCGTTGGACACCAGCCCGTGCACCACCTTCTGCAGCCGCGAGGGCTCGGCCATCACGCGCATGGCGCCCTCCATGACGTTGTGCAGGCTGGTGCGGCTGGCCAGGGCCTGCGCCGCCAGCGGAGCGATCGCGGCCTGCACGCATTCCAGCAGTGGCACGGGGCGCAACTGCAGGCTGCGGCGCAGCTCGTCGCCCTGCTGCAGGTCCAGCAAATCCTCCACGAGCGACAGCAACTGGTGGCCGGCCTCGTCGATGAAGCCGATGTAGCGCTGCGCCGTCTCGTCCGCGTTGCCCGGCAGGCTGCGCAGCAGTTGGGCGAAGCCCAGCACGGCGTTGAGCGGGGTGCGCATCTCGTGGCTGGCGCGAGAGAGCAGGTGGGTCTGCGCGTCACGCTGCGCCTGCAGCGCCTGCAGTTGGGCGCGCTTGGCGTCGAGCTGCTCCTGGCGCAGCAGCCGCTCGGTGGCGTCGCGCAGCACCAGCACGGCGCCCATGCGGCGGCCGCTGTCGTGCTCCACCGGCGCGGCGGACTCGTCCACCATCACCGCGGTGGGCACGCCCGCCGCGCCGCCGGGCGCCGCGCGCACCAGCAACTGCCGCGCGTGGCGCACTTCCACGGCCCGGCCTTCGCGCAGCGCCTGCAGCGCGGCCAGCGGCGCCTCCTCCTGCGGGGCAAAGCGCACCACCTCGTCCACCGGGCGGCCCAGCGCCTCGGCCGCGCTCCAGCCGGTGAGCGCCTCGGCCGCCGGGTTCATGAAGCGCAGCGTGGCATTGGCGTCGAGCACGATCACGCCGTCCTGCACGCCGTGCAGCGTGCAGGCGAACCAGCGGTCGGACTCGCGCTGCGCGCGCTCCAGCGCCGCGCGCGCAAGCGCCACCTCGATGGCCGCGCGCAGCTCGCGGGCCTGGAAGGGTTTGGTGAGGAAACCGTAGGGCGCGGTCTGCGCGGCGCGGGCCACCGTCTCGTCGTCGCTGTGCGAGGTCAGGAAGATCACCGGCGGCTCGCCGCTGCGGCCCAGGCGCGCAGCGGTCTCCACGCCGTCGAGCG
Source organism: Azohydromonas lata (assembly GCF_034427735.1). Taxonomy (NCBI): domain Bacteria; kingdom Pseudomonadati; phylum Pseudomonadota; class Betaproteobacteria; order Burkholderiales; family Sphaerotilaceae; genus Azohydromonas; species Azohydromonas lata. The sequence continues at coordinate 40,371 of NZ_JAXOJX010000014.1, read as the reverse complement.
CGCCCTGTATGCGTATGTCCATCAGCACCAGCGCGGGCGGCTCCTGCGCGGCCAGCGCCAGTGCCTGCTCGCCCGTGCGCGCCGGCCCGGCCACGCGGTAGCTCATGTCCTGCAGCTCCAGCTTCAGGTCCAGGGCGATCACGGCCTCGTCTTCAACGATGAGGATGAGGGGAGGCTGCTTCGTGGCGTCGGAAGGCTGGGACATGCCGCGGGTGCAATGAGGTGCGTCGAAAAAGGCCGAATGGCGCCGCAAGGCCCGGAACCCCGGACCGGCGCACGCCCTCGCCTGGTGGCAAGCGCAGCATAGCCAAACAAGTTGACACGCTTGTAAGGCTTTCGCGCCAAGACGTACTTCGGCGAAACAGCGCCGGTGTTGAGCACGCCGCTGCGGCCGTCCCGGGCGGCCCAGGGCGCGGCGGCCCCGCCGTTGGGCCGCCGTCCCTGCAGGGCACGCACGTTGCCGCTGCGCCGGGGGAGGCTCATGGAGAGGTTCGACATGCAGGAACAGGCCGGCGCGCCGGACAGGCCGCACAACCGCTTGCTGGAGTCCTTGCTGCGCGAATGTCCGCAGCTCGCCGGCGCGCTGGTGCACCGCAGCGTGGCGGCCGGCACCGAGCTGTACGCCGAGGGCGCGCCGCTCACGGAGGTGCACTTTCCGCTGCGCGGCGTGGTGTCCATCGTCGTGCGGCTGCGCGAGGGCGGCACGGCCGACGTGCAGACCATAGGCAACGAGGGCCTGGTGGGCCTGCCGGCCTGGCTGGGCATAGGCCGCAGCCCCGACACCGTGCTGCAGCAGGCGCCGGGCGAGATGGCCAGCCTCGCGGCGGAGGTGCTGCGCCCGGCGCTGCAGGCCAGCGCGGCGGCGCGCGCGCTGCTGGACAGCTACGCCGCCTACAGCTTTCGCGCCGGCAGCCAGACCTGCGCCTGCAACACCCACCACACGGTGCGCCAGCGCCTGTGCCGCTGGGTGCTGGCCTCGGCCGACCGCGACGGCTCGCAGGAGCTGGCGCTCACGCAGGCCACGCTGGCGGAAATGCTGGGCGTGCGCCGCCAGTCGGTGAGCGAGGTGCTGGTGGAGCTGCACCAGGCCGGCGTGGTGCAGCAGCGGCGCAACCGCATCTGCATCCTCGACCGCGAGCGGCTGCAACTGTCGGCCTGCGAGTGCTACGCCACGGTGCGCGAGGTGTACGCGCGGCTGGTGGAGCCGCGGCTGTAGGCCCGGCCCTCAATCCGGCAGGTGCAGCGCCAGCGTCACCGTGAACCGGCTGCCGCGCCCCGGCTCGCTGTCCAGCGCCAGCGTGCCCCCCATGAGCGCCACCAGGCGGCGGACGATGGACAGCCCTAGACCCGTGCCGCCGAAGCGCCGCGTGGTGGAGCTGTCGGCCTGCGTGAAGGCTTCGAAGATGCGCGCCTGCACCGCCGGCGCGATGCCTATGCCGCTGTCCTCCACCTCCAGGCACAGTGCCGCGCGGCGGCTGCCGTCCGGGTCCGCCAGCCGCTGCGCGCGCAGGACGACGTGGCCTGCCTCGGTGAACTTCACCGCGTTGCCCAGCAGGTTGTTGAGCACCTGCCTGAGCCGCACCGGGTCGCCGCACACGCGCGCGGGCAGGGCGGGGTCGACGTCCAGGCGCAGGGCGAGGCCTTTGTGCCCGGCCTGCACGCCGGCTTGGGCCGCAAGCTCCCGCAGCAGCGCGGGCAGCTCGAAGGGCACGTGCTCCAGCGCCATCTCGCCGGCTTCGATCTTGGAGAGGTCCAGCACGTCGTTGACGAGGGCGAGCAACTGCTCGCCGGCCGCGGCGATGTGGCCCACGAACTCGCGCTGGCGCCCCTGCAGCGGCATTTGCTGCAGCAAGTGGCTCAGGCCGATGACGGCGTTGAGCGGCGTGCGGATCTCGTGGCTCATGTTGGCCAGGAAGGCGCTCTTGGCGCGGTTGGCGGCCTCGGCCTGCTCGGTGCGCTGCTGCAGCGCGCGCTCCAGGCGCTGGCGCTCGGAGAGGTCTGCGATCACGGCCAGGAAGCCCACGGCCCGCCCGCGCGCGTCGCGCAGCAGGCTGATGTTGAGCAGCCCGGGAAAGCGCGTGCCGTCGGCGCGCACGTAGGTCCACTGGCCGTGCTGCGCCGGCTCGCCGTTGGGCCGCCCGCCGCTCGGCCGCTCGCGGCTGCGCAGCGCCTGGCGGAACCACCCGGGGAGGGCGGCGGCGTTGTCGTGCACCACCTGCGGAAAGCGCCAGGCGTTCGCTTGGATCTCCGCCTCGTCGTAGAAGTCCAGGATGGAGCGGCCCAGGGCCTGCGCCGCGGGCACGCGCAGCAGCGCCTCGGCCGCGGGGTTGAAGAGGGTGATGCGGCTGGCCAGGTCGGTGCGGACGATGGCGCTGGCGGCGCTCGCGAGGATGGCGCGCAGCTCGTCGGTGCGCTGCTGCACCTGCTCCTCCAGCGTGACGTTGAGCTCCACGATGCGCGCCTGCGCCGCGCGCTGCTCGCGCAGGTCGCGCAGCGTGGTGGCCGCGCCGCTGACGCGGCCCTGCGCGTCGTGCGTGGGCGACACCGACAGCGACACGTCCAGCGGCTGCCCCTGGCGGTTGAGCCGCAGCGTGTCGAAGGGCGGCACGCCTTCGCCGCGGCGCACGCGCTCCAGCACCTCGTGCGCCTGCTCGCGCAGCCAGGGCGGGACCGTGAGCTGCGTGAAGCCCTGGCCCAGCACTTCCTCTTCGCGCCAGCCCAGCAGGCGCTGGGCAGCGGGGTTCCAGCTCGTGATCTCGTCGTCCGGCGAGTGGCCGACGATGGCGTCGTGCGAGCCCTCCACCACCGCGGCCAGCCGCTCACGGCCCGCGTGGATGACGCGCTCGCGCTGCGCCGCGCGCTGCAGCCCGGCCAGCAGCAGCGCCAGCAGGGCTCCCACCGCGGCCACCACCGCCGCCACTTCCAGCGGCGAGCGCAGGTTCAGGCGTGCGGCAAAAGGCGGCAGCGGCTGCGCGCGCAGCTGCCACAGCCGGCCGTAGAGCGGCAGCGGGACGACGGCCACCGGGTCGCCGGCCGCCGGCTCGCGCCAGCCCGCGGAGGTGTGGAAGACGGTGGGCGGCTGCTGCGGCGGCGTGGCGTCCAGCAAGGCCAGCGCGATGGCGCCGCCCTCGTCGTTGAAGCCGCGCAGCACCTCCTCCATCACCAGCGTGACGGCGGTCCAGCCGAAGGCGTCAAGCTCGCGCCGTTGCGGCGGCGGCGTCACCATGCCGCGGTACAGCGGCAGCAGCAACGCAAAGCCGCTGCCCGCGTGGCCGCTGGCCTGGCGCAGGGTCAGCGGCGGGGTCAGGCGCGGCTCGGCGCTGGCAAGCGCGGCCCAGGCGTTGTCGCGCCGCACGGGATCGGAGGCGATGTCCAAGCCCACCGCCTCGGCGTTGCCTTGCAGCGGCTCGGCGTACTGGACGACGAAGCGCTCGCCCGCGTGCGGCTGCAACTGCCGGATGTGGAAATCCGCCGGCCCCTGGCGCCGTTGGGCCGCCACGAAGCCGGCCTCCTGCGCCGCCGGCACGCGGCTTATGAACACGAAGCCCCGCGCGCCCGGGTACTGGCGCGGCATGTCCAGCGCGGCGCCGAAGCGCCTGAACGCGTCGCGCGACACCTCTTCGGCGCTGCCGCCCGCGGCAAAGACGGCGCTGCGCGCGGACAGCAGGCCGTACTCGTAGGTCTGCATGCGCCGGCGCAGCCGCTCGGCGGCGCGCTCGGCCGCGGCCTGCAAACGCTCGGAGAGGTAGATCTCGTTGGCCTGCTGCTGCCACGCGCCGGCCAGCACGGCCCCCGCCAGCGCGGCCACGAACAGCGCCAGCGGCGCGCGTGGCAGCTTGCGATGCTTCTCCATGCCCGCAGCGGGTGTGCGTCGGCCCAACGTGTGGCAAGCCGTGCGAGGTGGCCGCCCCGGCCTCAGCCGCCGTAGCTCACGCGGTAGATAGCGCCGTTGCTGTCGTCGGAGACCAGCATGGAGCCGTCCGGCAGCCAGGCGATGCCCACCGGGCGCCCGTACTGCACGGTGCCCTCGGCATTGAGGAAACCGGTGAGGAAGTCTTCGAACCCCTGCGGCTGGCCGTCGGGTCCGAAGCGCAGCCGCACCACCTTGTAGCCCGTGGGGTCGCTGCGGTTCCAGGAGCCGCGCAGCGCGACGAAAGCGTCGCCGCGCATCTGCGCCGGGAACTGCGTGCCCGTGTAGAAGCGCATGGCCAGCGGCGCGGAGTGCGCGGGCAAGGTCAGCACGGGCGGCTCGGTCTTGGCGCAGAACGCCTCGCGGGTGAAGTTGGGCGCGCCGTTGGGTTTCGCATCGCCCGGGCGCAGCGCGACTTCGGCGGGGCGGGCTTCAGCCAGGGGGTCGATCTGCCGGTGGCCCCAGCAGATGGGCCAGCCGTAGTGCTTGCCGGCTTGAATGCGGTTGAGCTCTTCCGGCGGGATGCGGTCGCCGCGGAAGTCGCTGCCGTGGTCCATGCCCCACAGCGCACCGCTGCGCGGGTGCCAGTCGTAGCCTATGGTGTTGCGCAGGCCCTTGGCGATGACTTCGATGCGCTCGCCCGCGGCGCTGTAGCGGATCAGGGTGGCGCGCTCCACCTGGTTGCCTTCGGCGCAGTTGTTGCAACTGCTGCCCACGGAGACGACCAGCGTGCCGTCCGGCGCCACGCGCACCATGCGGTTGGCGTGCTGGCCGGCGTCGGGCAGCCCCCCGATGAACACGCGCGGCGCGGCGCGGTCCAGCGGCGTGCGCCAGATGGTGGTGGACGCGGCCAGCAGCAGCTCGCCGCCTTGCAGCGCGATGCCGTTGACGTCCTGCAGCCCGGTGGCGAAGACGCGGCGCTCGTCGGCCCGGCCGTCGCCGTCGCTGTCGCGCAGCGAGAGCACGTCGCCGCGGTTGCGGCGTGTGACGTAAACCGTGCCGTCGGGGCCGACTTCCATCATGCGCGGCTTGCCCAGCCCAAAGGCGAAGAGCTTGACGCGAAAGCCCGGCGGCACCGACAACCGGTTGACGATGGCGGTGGAAAACTCGCCCTGGGCGGGCGAGAGGCGGTGCACCTGCGCGCTGCCGCGCTCCAGCGGCTGCTGCGCCAAGGCGGGCAAGGCGGCTGCGGCCAGCAGTGCCGCGGCGGACCAGGGCAGCAGTGAGGGCAGGAACGGCAACTGGGGACAGGACATGGAGGACTCCTCGCGACTTCGGCCGCTGGCGGCGGTGTGGTCGCGCGGCAAGTCCCGTTCCGTGCAAGTTCACGTCAAAAAATTGTCGTTATGTGCGCCTGCAGCAAATGCGGATGCGGCTCATACAGGTCGCTTACAGCGTGGGTAAGCGGGCGCATCGCAAGCTGCCCGCCTCATCGGCCGGACCTGCTGCCGGCTGCGCCCAAGGAGATTTGCGATGCATTACATCGATGGCTTCGTCGTCCCCGTGCCTGCCCACAGGAAAGAGGAATATCGGGCCCTGTGCGAGCAAGCCGCGCAGGTATTCAAGGATTACGGCGCGCTGCGCGTGGTGGAGTGCTGGGGCGTGGACGTGCCCACAGGCCAGGTGACGGATTTTCCCCGCGCCGTGCAGGCCCAGCCGGGCGAAACGGTGGTGTTTTCGTGGATCGTTTGGCCCTCGCGCGCCGTGCGCGACGAGGGCAACGCCCGCGCGCTCAAGGACCCGCGCATGGCGCCTGCGGGCGGCGAAATGCCCTTCGACGCGCGGCGCATGATCTATGGAGGCTTTGAAGTACTGGCGGATGTGTGAGAGGCCGCCTTCAAGCCCTGCATCGGATTGCGCCGGCTTCCGGCGCCGTGCCGCGCTTATAAATCAAGGGTTCAGATAATATTTTGACAAGCCGCAAACCAGCTTGCATTTGAATTTTTTTGTCGATGATTTCTGATTTGTGCACAAAAATATCAATTTGCGAGCGAGCATGCTTGCATCGTCAGATTTGCGGATTTAAATTTTATTAAGATTCGGCTTTCTGGCGTATGAAAGCCGTGTAAATATTGTTTGGTAGTGAGGTTCGAATGGGCGCAGTTTTTATTTAAAACTGTTTTCGGTTTCCCTTTTTGATTTTCTTGGGAGCGGCACCGGCGCTTCGTCGGGCTGACTGACCATCATGAATCTCGTTCCGCTTGCCGCTGAGCATGTCAGCGGCCATGCCCTCTTGCCCTTTTCGGTGTACGCGGCCGATGGGCGCTTGTTGTTGCCCGCGCACGCACCCTTGGCCGATGTGCGCGTGCAGGCCAAGCTGGGCCGGCAGCAGGCCTTGTTCGTGCAGCGCGCCGACCACGATGCCTGGCGCCGCGGCCTGGCGCGCGCCGTGGACAAGGTGATGCAGAGCAACGCCAGCCTGTCGCAACTGGCGCAGGCCCGGCCGGACCCGGTGCCGCCCGTGCAGGCTCCCCTGCCAGGCGAGGAATGGGAGCACGTGGTGCTGGCGCTGGACCGCGCCGTGCAGGCGGCACGGCGCGACGTGGGCTGGGTGCGGGCGGTGCAGGACGTGCAGGCCCAAATGCGCGCCATGGTGTGCCGGCGCGTGGACGAGGCGCTGTTCTATTTCATCCACACCGGCTCGCGCCGAACGGCCCTCTACAGCAGCCGCCAGGCGCTGCGCTGCATGCTCATTGCCGGCGAGGCGGCGCGGGAGCTGGGCTGGAGCGAGGAGCGCATCGCCGTGCTGGACAAGGCCGCGCTGACCATGAACGTGGCCTCCTGGCAGTTGCAGGACGAACTGGTGTGCCACGTGGGGCCCATCGTGGACGAGCAGCAGCGCGCCAAGATTGACCGCCATCCGGCCGAGGGCGCGTGGTGGCTGCGGCACAGCGGCGTGACGGACCCGGCCTGGCTGGAGGCCGTGCAGCTTCACCATGACGACAGCCTCGCGGCGCGCGCGCCGTCGTCGCTCACGCCGGGCCAGGAGATGGCGCACCTGCTGCGCCGCGTGGACCGCTACAGCGCCATGCTCAGCCGCCGCGCCGGGCGCGAGGCGCTTTCGGCCACGCAGGCCGCGCAGCAGGCCTGCCTGGGCACGGATGGCAAGCCCGACCCCACGGGCTCGCTCATGCTCAAGGCCGTGGGCTTGTATCCGCCGGGCTGTTTCGTGCGGCTGGCCAGCCGGGAAACCGGCATCGTGCTGGCCCGCGGCGAGCGTGCCAACGCGCCCGTGGTGGCCGCGCTGCTCAATGCCGAGGGTGCGAGCATGGCGGAGCCGCGGCTGCGCTTCACCACGCAAGCCAAGCATGCCGTCTGCACGGCGGTGTCGCCTGGCCTGGTGCACGTGGACCCGCCGCTGGACAGGATGCAGGCGCTGCACGTGTACCTCAAGTCCAACGGCCCGGCGGCCTGAGGCGGCGCCTGCCGCGTGCCCACCAGCCGGCCGCGCCCACCGCCACCAGCCCAAGCAGCGCGGCAGCGAGCCAGCCGCGCTGCAAATCCAGCTGCAACTGCAGGCTGTGCAAGTGCGCCTCGGCGCCGAAGCGGCCGTGCGCGCCATGGTCGCCCGGCACGGGGGCCCAAAGGTTGTCGGGGCGGGGCGAGGGCAGCGGCGCTCCAGTGCTCTGGCCCGCCACGGCCGTGCGGGCCAGCAGCCGGTCCATCAGACCGGGGAAGAACTTGTTGGCCACGATGGCCTGCATCGCCGGCCAGCCCACCCACAGCTCGCGCTGCCGGTGCGTGGCGGCCCACCAGATGGCGCGCGCGGCCACCTCCGGCTGGAACACCTTGCCCATGGGCCGGGGCTGCTCGGTGAGCGTGGTGCGGCCCCAGTCGAACTGCGGCGTGTTGAAGGCGCTGAGCTGCACCATCGTCAGGTGCACGCGGCTCTTGTGCCGCAAGGGCGCGGGCAGGATCTCGTCGGTGGCAGATGCCGGCGTCAACGGGTTCGGCAGCAGCTTCGCCCGCACGGCCCAATGGTTGAGCCACGTAACGGTTTCCTGTGTCAGTCGTATCGCAAAAGCGCCGCGCACCCTTGCCACAGGGCTGACCCATTAATAAAGCCTTCAGGCCCCATGGATACGCTGCCTCATCGGCTCTTCCTGCAGCTCCCGATGACAACAACAACCTTTTTGCGGCGCTGGCCCGCCCTGGCCGCGGCCTTGTGGCTCAGCGCCACGTTGGCCGCCGAGCCGGCTCCCATTGAAATCACGCCCGCGCAAGTGCAGTCGCTGGGGATTGCCACCCAGGTGGCCCAGCCCGGCGCGGGCGGGGCGCTGGCCACGCATCCGGGGCGCGTGGTCGTTCCCCCGGCGCAGCAGCGTGTGGTGGCCGCGCCGCTGGCGGCGCTGGTGACGGCCGTGCACGTCGCCGCGGGCGACACGGTGCGCGCCGGCCAGGTGCTGGCCGTGCTGCGCAGCACCGAGGCGCAGGCACTGCAGCGCGAGGCCCTGCAGGCCGACAGCCAGGCCCGGCTCGCGCAGCAGTCGCTGCAGCGCGACGAGCAATTGCACGCCGAGGGCTTGATTGCCGCTTCCCGCCTGGAAGCCAGCCGCGCCACCCATCGCCAGGCCCAGATGCTTTCCCAGGAGCGGCGCCAGGCCGTGCAGATGGCCGGCGGCGCGGGCAGCGGCGGCGAGATCGTCCTGCGCAGCCCCATTGCCGGCACGGTGCTGGAGCTGTCCGCCACGCCGGGCCAGCGCGTGGAAGGCGCCGTGCCGCTGCTGCGCGTGGCCACGCTCTCGCCGCTGTGGCTGGAGGTGCAGGTGCCCGCCGCGCAGGCCGACGCATTGCGCGTGGGCGACACGCTGCGCGTGGCCGGCCGCGAGGCCACGGGCCGCGTGCTGCGCCTGGGGGCGGCGGCGGACCCGGCCACGCAGGCCGTGACGGTGCGCGCCGAGCTGGCACCCAACGCGCGGCTGCGCGCGGGCGAGGTGGTGGAAGTGCAGCTCGCCCGCGAGGGCGGCGCCGCTTCCCAGTCCGGCGCCGTGCAACTGCCCGCCGCCGCGCTGGTGCGCCAGGGCGGCGGCGTGGCGGTGTTCGTGCAGCGCGCGCCGGGGCGCTACGCGCTGCAGCCGGTGACGCCGCTTTCGGCCACGGGCGGCCAGGCGCTGGTGGCGGGGCTGGCGCCGGGCACGGCGGTGGTGGTGCAGGGCACGGCGGCGCTGCTGGCGCTGTCGCGGCCCTGAGCGCGGAAGACGGCTGCCATGTTGCGCGCCCTCATCGCCTTCGCGCTGCGCCAGCGGCTGCTGGTGCTCATCCTCGTGGCGCTGCTGGTGGCCGCCGGCACGCTGGCCTGGAAAAGCCTGCCCATCGACGCCTTCCCCGACGTCTCCACCACGCAGGTCAAGCTGATCCTCAAGGCGCCGGGCATGACGCCGGAGGAAGTCGAATCGCGCATCACCGTGCCCATAGAGCAGGAGCTGCTGGGCATCCCGCAGCAGAAGATGCTGCGCTCCACGTCCAAGTACGCGCTGGCCGACGTCACGCTGGACTTCGAGGACGGCACCGACGTGTATTGGGCGCGCCAGCAGGTCAACGAGCGCCTGGCCGGCGTGCTCAAGAGCCTGCCCGGCGGCGTGGACGGCGGCCTCGCGCCCATCACCACCCCGTTGGGCGAGATGTTCATGTTCACGCTGGAGGGCCCGCAGCCGCTGGAGGACAAGCGCCGCGTGCTGGACTGGGTGGTACGCCCGGCGCTGCGCACCCTGCCCGGCGTGGCCGACGTCAACAGCCTGGGGGGCCGGGTGGAAACGTTCGAGGTGGTGCCCGACCCCACGGCACTGCTGGCACGCGGCCTCACGCTGGCGCAGGTGGAGCAGGCGCTGGATGCGGGCAACCGCAACGACGGCGCGGGGCGGCTGGCCGACGGCGAGCAGGCATTGATCGTCCGCGCCGAGGGCGCCATCCAGACGCTGGACGACGTGCGCCACACCGTGGTGCGCGCGTCCGACGGCGCGGTGGTGCGCGTGGCTGACGTGGCGCAGGTGCGCATGGGCGAGCTCACGCGCTACGGCGCCGTCACGCGCGACGGCGTGGGCGAGGCTGTCGAAGGCCTGGTGCTGGGCCTGCGCGGCGCCAATGCGCGCGAAGTGGTGGCCGGCGTCAAGCAGCGCCTGGACGAGCTGGCACCCGCGCTGCCGCCGGGCATGAAGGTCGTGGCCTTCTACGACCGCTCCAGCCTCATAGACCGCGCCGTGGGCACGGTGGGACGCTCGCTGCTGGAGGCGGTCGTGCTGGTGCTGGCGCTGCTGCTGGCTTTTCTGGGGAACCTGCGTGCGGCGCTGGTGGTGGCGCTGATGCTGCCGCTGTCGGCCCTGGGCACCTTCGTCCTCATGCGCGCCTTCGGCCTGTCGGCCAACCTCATGAGCCTGGGCGGCCTGGCCATCGCCATTGGCATGCTGGTGGACGGCGCCGTGGTGGTGGTGGAGAACGTGGAGACCGCCCTGTCGCAGGGCGAGCGCGCGCGGCGGCTGCCGCTGCTGCACCTCGTCTACCACGCGGCGGCGGAGACGGCCGCGCCCGTGGTGGCGGGCATCGCCGTCATCATCATCGTGTTCCTGCCGCTGCTGAGCCTGCAGGGGCTGGAGGGCAAGCTGTTTGCGCCGGTGGCGCTGACCATCGTGTTCGCGCTGGCGGTGTCGCTGCTGCTGTCGCTCACGGTGGTGCCGGTGCTGGCCTCGTGGCTGCTCCAGCCCGGCCCCGCGCACGAGACGGCGCTGGTGCGCTGGCTGCACGCGCGCTACGACGTGCTGCTGGCTTGGGCGCTCTCCCACGAGCGCACCATGGTGGCCGGCGCCACCGCCGCGCTGGCGGCGGCGGCCGTGCTGTTCACGCTGGTGGGCAAGACCTTCCTGCCCACGCTGGACGAGGGCGACCTGATCATGCAGCTCGAAAAGCTGCCCTCCATCGGCCTGGAGCAGACCGTGGCGCTGGACCTGCGCGTGCAGCAGGCGGTGCTGCGGCGCGTGCCGGAGATCCAGTCCGTGGTGGCGCGCAGCGGCTCCGACGAGCTGGGCCTGGACCCCATGGGGCTCAACCAGACCGATTCCTTCCTCGTCTTGAAACCGCGCGAGCAGTGGCGCACGCCGGACCCCGAGTGGTTGACGGCACAACTGCGGGAAGTCATGGCGGACTTCCCCGGCGTAGACGTGGCTTTTACTCAGCCCATAGACATGCGCGTGTCCGAGATGCTCACGGGCGTGCGCGGCGACGTGGCCATCAAGATCCGCGGCCCGCAGTTGGCACAGCTCAACGCCTTGGCCTCGAAGATCGAAGGCGTGGTGGCCAGGCTGGAGGGCGCCACCGACACGCTGACGCTGCGCAACGACGGCGTGCAGTACCTGCAGGTGCGCATGGACCGGCTGGCCGCGGGCCGCTTCGGCCTGGACGCGCAGCAGGTGCAGGCCGACCTGCGCCGCTGGGTGGAGGGGCAGCCCGTGGGCGTGGTGCACGAGGGCGGGCGGCGCGTGCCGCTGGTGGTGCGCGGCAGCGAGTCGCTGCGCGCCTCGCCGGCGGACTTCGAGGCGCTGCGCCTGACCACGGCCGGCGGCCATGCCGTGCCGCTGGCCAGCGTGGCGCAACTGCGCCGCGTGGAGGGGCCGGTGAAGATAGACCGCGAGCGCGCCCAACGCTACGCCGTGGTGCAGGCCAACGTGCGCGGGCGCGACCTGGTGGGCTTCGTGGAGGAAGCGAAGAAGGCCGTGGCCGCGCAGGTGCCGCTGCCCGCGGGCTACGCGGTGGAGTGGGGCGGGCAGTTCGAGAACCAGCAGCGCGCCGCGGCGCGGCTGGCGCTGGTGGTGCCGGTGGCGCTTGGGCTGGTGTTCTTCCTGCTGTTCTCAACCTTCGGCTCGGTGCGCCAGGCGCTGCTGGTGCTGGCCAACATCCCGCTGGCGCTCATCGGCGGCGTGGGCGCGCTGGCGGTGGCGGGGGAGTACCTGTCGGTGCCGGCGTCGGTGGGCTTCATTGCGCTGCTGGGCATCGCGGTGCTCAACGGCGTGGTGATGGTGAGCCACTTCAACGAGCTGCTGGGCCGGGGCATGCCGCTGGCGCGCGTGGTGGTGGACGGCGCGCGGCGGCGGCTGCGCCCGGTGCTGATGACGGCGGCCATCACCGGCGCGGGCCTGGTGCCGCTGCTGTTCGCCAGCGGGCCGGGCTCGGAGATCCAGAAGCCGCTGGCCATCGTGGTCACGGGCGGGCTGCTGAGCTCCACGGCGCTGACCCTCTTGCTGCTGCCGCTGCTGTTCCGCCGCTTCGGCGTGGCGCCGGCCGCGGCCTCGTCCTCTTCCACACTTTGATTTCAAACACGGGAGCTTGTGATGGCAACCATGGTGTGCCTGACCCTGCTCGTGCCCACGCACGCGCAGCAGCGGGTGATCGATTTCCTGCTCACGCACGACGCGGCGCAGGTGGAGTTCAGCATGCATGCGGTGGCCGCGCGCGGGCCGCTGGTGCGCATGCAACTGGACGAGGAGCGCGTGCTGGGCTTTGCCTCGCGCACGGAAGTGAAGCTCATCCTGCCGCAGCCGGTGTGCGAGTCGCTGCTGCCGCCGCTGCGGGCGCTGCTGGCCGGGTGCGACGGCGGCTTCTGGATCACGCCGGTGGCGCATTTCGAAGCGTTCAACGAGCGGCCCACGGCAGCGTGCGTGCCATGAGGGCACTCAAGGGACTGGCCGCGGCGTTGCTGGCCGCCGGCATGGGTTGGAGCGTGGCGTTGGGCGCGGCGGCGCAGCCGGTGCCCAATGCGCTGCCGCTGCCGCTGCCGCTGCCGCTGCCGCTGCCGCTGCCGGACGCGGCGCAGGTGCGCCGGGTGCTGGCCGATGCGCCCGCGCTGGCCGCCGCGGCCCAGGGGCTGGAGGCCGAGCGCGCCTACGGCCGGCAGTTGCGCGTCGGCCCCCACGAGTGGGTGCTGGGCGGCAGCGCCACGCGCCACCGCTACGGCGCCGAGCCCGCGCAGCGGGAATGGGACATCGGCGTGCAGCGCGGCTGGCGCGCCGCGGCCAAGGCGCAGGCGGCCTCCGGCCTGGGCGAGGCCCGGGTGGATGCCGCGCAGAGCGCCTGGCGGCTGGCCTGGCGCGAGATGTCGCGCACGCTGCTGGAGCGACACGTCGCCTGGCTGCAGGCGCGCGAGTCCGCGGCGGTGTGGCAGGCGCAGGTGGCCTTGCTGCAGCGCCAGGCGGAGGTGGTGCAGCGCCGCCGCCGTTTGGGTGACGCGGCCGAGCTGGAGCAATTGCAGGCCGACGCCGCGCTCTTCCAGGCCCAGGCGCAATGGGCGTCGGCCCAGGGCCGCGCCGACGCGCAACGCGCGGCGCTGCGACGCCAGTTTCCCGGGCTGGACGTGGTGGATGCGCCGCTGCCGCCGCCCGCCGCGCCGGTGCCGGTGGACGTGGGCCAGTGGCTGCAGGCCAGCCCCGAGCTGGAGGCCGCACGCCAGGAGGCGCTGGTGGCGCAGGCCCAGGCGCGGGTGGAGTCGGCCGAGCGCCGCGCCGACCCCGTGTTGGGTGCGCGCGTGGGTGCGGGGCCGGCGCCGGGCGAGCGCATCGTGGGCGTGTCGCTGAGTTTTCCGTTGGGCGGTGCCGCGCGTGAGGCCGCGGCGCAGTCGGCCGCCGCGCGGGCGCTGGCGGCGCAGGCGCGCCATCAGGACGCGCAACGCCGCCTGGAGGCCGAGGCCGGCTTGCGCCTGGCCGAGCGTGAGCTGGCCTGGGCCGGCTGGCAGCGCCAGGACGAGGCCGCGCGCCGCCTGGAGCGCAGCGCCCAAGGTTCTGCCCGCGGCTACGAGCTGGGCGAAGGCGGCCTGGCCGACGTGCTGTCCGCGCGCCGCCTGGCCAACGAGCAGCGCCTGGCCGCCACGCTGGCCGCGGTGGAAGCCTGGGGCGCGGCGTGGCGCGTGGAGCTGGAAGCGGGAGGGCTGTGGGCGGCCGGGGAGCCTTGAGGGCGGCGCGGCCCAACGTTGCCGGCATGGCGGCACCGGCGCCCACGGCCCGGCAGGAGGCCCGCTGGCGCGGCCGAATCGCAGCAGGGCCACGGTTCGGCCCGCGAGCGGGCCTCCCACAAGCTTCGATCGACGCCGCGGTCCGGTTTGCAGGTTGCCGGTGCAACCAGCACGGCACTCCACCGCTTCAGACGGCGTTAATGCCCGAGGGCTCCAATGTGTTTGCGGGGACGGCGCTCTTGCCGTCCCTGCCACATCAAGGAGCTTACGCAACATGAACACGACCAAGATGGCCATCGCCGCGCTGCTGGCCCTGGCCGCCGGTGCCGCCGCCGCCACGCCCACCTGCAAGGTGCCCAAGGCGCAGTGGATGAAGGAGTCCGAGTTCAAGGCCAGGCTGGAGCAGCAGGGCTACAAGATCAAGACCTTCAAGGTGACCAAGGGCGACTGCTACGAGATCTACGGCCACGACAAGGACGGCAAGAAGGTCGAGATCTACTTCGACCCGGCCACCGCGGCCGTGCTGGAGCAGAAGTAAGCGGACGCAGGTTCGCGTGAAGGTGTCAAGGAGCTTGACCATGAAGACCGCCGTGCAAGCCGTGATGCAGGGCCGGCCCGTGCCCGTGTGGGACCGCTTCGTGCGCGTCTTCCACTGGAGCCTGGTGGCCTGCGTGCTGCTCAACCAGTTCGTCCTGGAAGAGGGCGAAGCGCCCCACCGCTGGGTGGGTTACGTTGCGGCCGCACTGGTCGTGGCGCGCGTGGCCTGGGGTTTCGTGGGCAGCCGCCACGCGCGGTTCTCGGACTTCTTCCCGACGCCCGCGCGGCTGCGCGACCATGCCGCGGCGCTGCTGCACGGCCGCCCGCTGGCCTACGTGGGCCACAGCCCCCTGGGGGCGCTGATGATGCTCGCGCTCATGGCGCTGGTGCTGGCGCTGGGCCTCACCGGCTGGCTGCAGGGCACGGACCTGTTCTGGGGCGAGGAGTGGCTGGAAGCGCTGCACGAGGGCATGGCCGGCACGCTGGTGGGGCTGGCGGGCCTGCACGCGCTGGCGGCCATCGTCCTGAGCCGGCTGGAGGGCGTGGACCTGGTGCGTGCCATGCTCACGGGCGTGAAGCGCCCGCGCTGAATCCGGATCAAAGCTTGATCCGGTGGCGGCGGGCAGCATGTGAGAGACGTTTGGGGATGATGGGGAAACTCGATGCGCATCCTGTTGGCTGAAGACGATCCGCTGTTGGGCGACGGGCTGCAGACCGGCCTGTCGCAACTGGGGTTCCAGGTGGACTGGGTACGCGACGGCGTGGCCGCGGAGCGCGAGCTGCGCGCCGGCGTGCACGCCGCGGCGGTGCTGGACCTGGGCCTGCCGCGCCTGGATGGGCTGGACGTGCTGGCCTCGGTGCGGCGTGCCGGCATCAGGCTGCCGGTGCTGGTGCTCACCGCGCGCGATGCGGTGCCCGAGCGCATACGCGGGCTGGACGCGGGCGCCGACGACTACGTGGTCAAGCCCGTGGACCTGCAGGAGCTGGCCGCGCGGCTGCGCGCGCTGGTGCGCCGCGCCCACGGCCAGCCGCAGGAGCTGCTGCGTGTGCAGGGCGTGGAGCTGGACGCCGCCTCGCGCAGCGTGCGGCTGGAAGGAGAGCTGGTGCAGCTTTCCACGCGCGAGTTCGACCTGCTGCACGCGCTGCTGCTGGGCGCGGGGCGGGTGCTCTCGCGCGAGCAGTTGGAGCAGCAGCTCTACCGCTGGGGCCAGGAGGTGGAGAGCAACGCGGTGGAGGTGCACATCCACCACCTGCGCCGCAAGTTGGGCGCGGGGCTGATACAGACGGTGCGCGGCGTGGGTTACCGCATCGCGCCGGAACGTCCGGCCTGACATGGCGGTGCTGCTGCGACCGCTGCGCTCGCTGCAGGCGCGGCTGCTGGCGCTGGTGCTGGCGCTGGTGGCGCTGGTGTGGCTGTCCACCGCCGTGCTGACGTGGACGGACGTGCACCACGAGCTCGATGAGCTGCTGGACGCGCACCTGACGCAGGCCGCGGGGCTGCTGGTGGCGCAGGCGCACGACGCCGACGACGACGACGCCGTGGACCTGCCCGCGCTGCACCGCTACGCGCCGCGCGTGGCCTTCCAGGTCTGGAGCGGCGACAAGCTGTGGCTGCACTCGGCACAGGCGCCGCTGCTGCCCATGGGCGGCGCGCGGTTTGTGGCCGGCTTCAGCGACCAGCATTTCGACGGCGCGCGCTGGCGCGTGTTCTCCACCGAGGGCTCTGTGGAAGGCGTGCGCGTGTACGTGGGCGAGCTGCACCGCACGCGCGAGGACATCTTGTGGGCGCTGCTGCGCAGCATGCTGTGGCCGGTGGCACTGGCCCTGCCGCTGCTGGCGGCGGGCTCCTGGTGGGCGGTGCGCCGCGGGTTGGCGCCGCTGCGCGAGCTGGGTGCGGCCATCGCCGCGCGCGACCCGCGCGCGCTGCAGCCGCTGGCACCGGTGGACCGCGCGCTGCCCAGCGAGATCGCGCCCATGCTGCTGGCGCTCAACCAGCTGTTCGGGCGCATTGCGCAGCTCATGGACGCCGAGCGGCGCTTCACGGCCGACGCCGCGCACGAGCTGCGCACGCCCATCGCCGCCATACGCGCGCAGGCGCAGGTGGCGCTGGCCGCGCGCGAGGAGCCTCCGCGGCGCCACGCGCTGGACGCCGTGCTGCAGGGCTGCGAGCGCGCCACGCGGCTGGTGGAGCAACTGCTCACGCTCTCGCGCCTGGAGGCCGAGGCCGCGCCGGCGCTGCAGCCGGTGATGCTGGACGAGCTCACGCGCCAGGTGCTGGCCGACCTCGCCCCCGCGGCGCTGGACCGCGGTCAAGACCTGGAGCTGGACGCCGAGCCCAACTGCCGCGTGTTGGCCGAGCCCACGCTGGCGGCGGTGCTGGTGCGCAACCTGGTGGACAACGCCATCCGCTACAGCCCGCCCGGGGCGCGGGTGCGGGTGCATGTGGCACGCGCGCAGGGCGGGGGCGTCTTGATGGGTGTGGAGGACAGCGGCCCGGGCCTGGACGACGCGCAGCGCGCGCGTTTGGGCGAGCGCTTCTTTCGCGTGCTGGGCAGCGGCGCCAGCGGCAGCGGGTTGGGCTGGTCCATCGTCCGCCGCATCGCTGCGGCCCATGGGGCACGGGTGCGGGTGCAGCGCTCGGCGGCGCTGGGTGGGCTGGAGGTGAGGGTGGAGTGGGAGAGATAAGGGCGCCGGGCGCCTTCAGGCGTGCGTTGCGCGGATCAGCGTTTCTGCCGGAATGCCCAGACCGTCGTGCAGGCGCCTGATCATGTTCAGGCTCAACGGACGACGGCGGTTGAGCACTTCCGAGACGCGGCCCCGTCCGCCAATCATGGGCTCCAGGTCGCGTGGGCTCAGTCCCATTTGTTCCATGCGGAACTTGATGGCTTCCACCGGATCCGGCGGCTCTATGGGGTAATGCTTGGCCTCGTAAGCCTCGATGAGCACCAGCAAGGCCTCGAAATGAGCCCCTGCCTCGCTGTCGGGGTCGGGCTCCTGATCGAAATAGGGCGCCGCCTGCTTCAGCGCCGCCTGATAGTCGGTTTCCGTACGGATGGGGTGCAGGGGGTAGGCGTCAGTCGTCATCACACGGGCTCCACGGTGGCTGCATCTATGGCGTCGTACTGCGCGTGCGTGCCAACGAACTTCACATACAGGGCTTGAAAACGGTAGGCCACCGCCACGATCAGCCGGTAGTCATTGCCTTTGATGTTGAACACCACGCGGTTGTGCGCCACGAAGCTTGCGTTGGCATAGCGGCGCTTGATGTCTTGCGGCGACTGCCACTGCGAGCGGCTGGCGTCCTCGAACCATGTCTGCAGTGCCTGCAGCGCCGCAGGGTGTTCGGTCCAGAACTGCAGCAGCGTTGCCTTGGAGATCACACGCATCATGCAATTATGATCCCATTTTGGGAGCGGCCTGGTGCCTGTGTCTGCTGGTTGGTGAACACCTCCCGCTTCCCCATCCCCCACCGTATTTCTCCCGGGATGCACATGAGCCAAACCGCGCCCTGGCACCCGGCGCCAAGCCGAATTTCCCTCCCACAGGCACATCACGTGCTCCGTTGCACCGCACGGAAAAACGAGTGGCTTGATGTCCCTGCACCCGGTGGAAATGCCTTTGCCGCCGCACGAGCAATCGCGCGCGGACCTGTACGCCCTGCTGGCGCGGCTGCTGCTGGCGCCGCCTGACGACGATTTACTGCTTGGCCTCGCCCATGCGCCCGCGCTGGGCGGCACGGCGGCCGATGACGAAGACGCCACGCCGCTGGCCCGCGCCTGGGACGCGCTGCGCAGCGCCGCGCGCGGCGACGGCAAAGCCATTCGCGCCGCCTTTGCCGACCTGTTCGAAAGCGCCGGCCAGCCGCTGTTGAACCCCTATGCCAGCCTGTACCTGGCCGGCCACCTCATGGAAACGCCGCTGGCCGCGCTGCGTGCTGACCTCGCCCGCCTGGGCCTGCGCCGCCGCGAGGGCGTGGGCGAGCCCGAGGACCACTTGGGCGCGCTGTGCGAAGTGATGCGGGTGTTGATCACAGGCGCGCCGCCGCAGGTGCCGCGGCGCTCGCCCGCGGTTCAAAAAGCCTTTTTCGAGACCCACATCACCCCCTGGGCCGGCGCCTGCCTGGACGACGTCGCGCAGGCCGACGCCAGCGGCTTTTATGCCGCGCTGGCCGGCTTCATGCGCACCTTCCTGGACCTGGAGGCGCGCGCCTTCGAACTGGAGGAGGTGGCGGAGCCGCAGCGCGCCTGAGCCCGCGCCCGCACGACACCTCCCATGCCTTGCCCTGAACAGCCCACCGCCCCGGAGCCCCCATGACCCTGCGCCTGCCCCGTCGAAACCTCCTCGCCGCCGCGGCCTGCACGCCGCTGGCCGCGGCGGCCCAAGTGCGCGCTGCCGTGCCGCAGCCCGTGCCGGTTCAAGAGGCTGCGGCCCAAGTCAAGCCCGCGCAGCCCGCCACCTACCACGAGACCGAGCACACGCGCCGCTACTACCGCAGCGCGGCGCGGCTCTGAGCCCCGGAAAGCCGCAGCCATGTCCAGCCTGTTGATGCGCAAGAAGGTCGCCGGCCCAGGTGCCGGCCTCACGCGGCGCGGCCTGTTCGCCCGCGCGGGCCTGGCAGCCGGTGCCGCCGGCCTGCTGGGAGCCCCCCTTGCGAACCGCTTCATAGAGCCGGCGGTTGCCGCCGAGCCCAAGCCGCCGGAGGGCTCGCCGATCGAGATCAAGCACACCGTGTGCAGCCACTGCTCGGTGGGCTGCTCGGTGGAGGCCGTGGTGCAGAACGGCGTGTGGATACGCCAGGACGCCGCCTTCGACTCGCCCATCAACATGGGCGCACACTGCGCCAAGGGCGCTTCCGTGCGCGAGCACGGCCATGGCGAGCACCGCCTGCGCTACCCAATGAAGCTCGTGGACGGCAAGTACCAGCGCATCACCTGGGACCAGGCCATCAACGAGGTGGGCGACCGGCTGCTCAAGGTGCGCGAGCAGGCCGGGCAGGACGCAGTGTTCTGGATAGGCAGCTCCAAGCACAACAACGAGCAGAGCTACCTGCTGCGCAAGTTCGTCTCCATGTTCGGCAGCAACAACTGCGACCACCAGGCGCGCATCTGCCACTCCACCACCGTGGCCGGCGTGGCGCAGACCTTCGGCTACGGCGCCATGACCAACAGCTTCAACGACCTGCACCACAGCAAGGCCGTGCTGTTCATAGGCTCCAACCCGTCGGAGGCGCACCCCATCTCCATGCTGCACTTCCTGCATGCCAAGGAGCTGGGCGCCAAGATGATCGTGGTGGACCCGCGCTTCACGCGCACCGCGCGCTTTGCCCACCACTACGTGCGCATCCGCCCGGGCACGGACATCGCCTTCGTGTGGGGCCTGCTGTGGCACATCTTCGCCAACGGCTGGGAAGACCGCGCCTACATCGAGGCGCGCACCTACGGCATGGATGCCGTGCGCAAGGAGGTGCAGAAGTGGACGCCCGACCGCGTGAGCGAGGTCACGGGGGTGCCGGAGGCGTCGGTGAGGGAGGCGGCGGAAATGCTGGCGCGCAACAAGCCCTCGTCCGTCGTCTGGTGCATGGGCATCACGCAGCACCACGTGGGCACGGCCAACGTGCGCGCCCTGTCGATCTTGCAACTGGTGCTGGGCAACATCGGCGTGGCCGGCGGCGGGGCCAACATCTACCGCGGCCACGACAACGTGCAGGGCGCCACGGACGTCGGCCCCAACCCCGATTCGCTGCCCGGCTACTACGGCCTGGCCGAGGGCGCGTGGAAGCACTTCTGCACCGTCTGGGGCGTGGACTACGAGTGGATGAAGTCCCGCTTCGCCTCCAAGGCGCTGATGGAAAAACCCGGCATGACGGTGTCGCGCTGGTTCGACGGCGTGCTGGAGAAGACCGAGTACGTGGACCAGCCCAACCCGCTGCGCGCCGTCGTCTACTGGGGCCACGCGCCCAACAGCCAGACGCGGCTGCCGGACATGCGCGCGGCCATGCAAAAGCTCGACCTGCTGGTGGTGATAGACCCCTATCCCACCATGACCGCCGCCATGCACGGCCGAAAAGATGGCGTGTACCTGCTGCCCGCGTGCACGCAGTTCGAGACGCAGGGCTCCTGCACCGCCTCCAACCGCAGCGTGCAGTGGCGCGAGCGCGTCATACAGCCCATTTTCGAGAGCAAGACCGACCACGAGATCATGTACCTCTTCGCACAGAAGTTCGGCTTTGCCGAGCAACTCGTGAAGAACATCAAGGTGGTGCGCAACGAGCCGGTCATCGAGGACATTCTTCGCGAGATCAACCGCAGCGTCTGGACCATAGGCTACTCCGGCATCTCGCCGGAGCGGCTCAAGGCCCACATGCAGAACAAGGCGGACTTCGACCCCACCTCGCTGCGCGCCGACTCCGGCCCCTGCAAGGGCGACTACTACGGCCTGCCCTGGCCCTGCTGGGGCACGCCGGAGATGAAGCACCCGGGCACGCCCATCCTGTACGACTTGAGCCGCCACGTGATGGACGGCGGCATGCCCTTCCGCGCCAACTGGGGCGTGGAGCACGACGGCAAGCCGCTGCTGGCCGCGGACGGCTCCACCAACGCCGGCAGCGAGATCGACATCGGCTACCCCGAGTTCGACCACGTGATGCTCAAGAAGCTCGGCTGGTGGAGCGAGCTGTCGCCGCAGGAGCAGGCCGCGGCCGAGGGCAAGAACTGGAAGACGGACCTCTCCGGCGGCATCATCCGCGTGGCCATGGCGCACGGCTGCGCGCCGTACGGCAACGCCCGCGCGCGGGCCCAGGTGTGGAACTTCCCGGACCCCGTGCCCGTGCACCGCGAGCCGCTGCTGACCTCGCGGCCGGACCTGCTTTCGAAATACCCGACCTTCGAGGACCGCGCCAACTTCTGGCGCTTGCCCACGCTCTACAAGTCCGTGCAGTCCGCGCGCGACTACAGCAAGGATTTTCCGTTGATCATGACCTCCGGCCGCCTCGTGGAGTACGAGGGCGGCGGCGACGAGACACGATCGAATCCCTGGCTGGCCGAGCTGCAGCAGGCCATGTTCGTGGAGATCAGCCCGTTCGACGCCGGGCGCATCAGCGTCAAGACCGGCGAGTACGTGTGGGTGGAAACGCCCACGGGCGCGCGGCTGAAGGTGCAGGCCATGGTGACGCCGCGCGTCGGCCAGGGCGTGGTGTGGATGCCCTACCACTTCGGCGGCTGGTGGATGGGGGAAGACTTACTTCACAACTACCCCGAGGGGGCCGCGCCCATCGTCCGCGGCGAGGCGGCCAACACCGGCTGGACCTACGGCTACGACGCCGTGACCATGATGCAGGAGACCAAGGTGTCGCTGTGTCGGATTCAGCGCTACGCGTGAGGAGGGCGACATGGCTGCACGCATGAAATTCATCTGCGATACCGAGCGCTGCATCGACTGCATGGGCTGCGTGACCGCTTGCAAGAACGAGCACGAGACGCCCTGGGGCGTGAACCGCCGCCGCGTGGTGACCATAGGCGACGGCGCACCGGGCGAGCATTACATGTCGGTGGCCTGCATGCACTGCACCAACGCGCCGTGCATGGCCGTGTGCCCCACCGATTGCTTCTATCACACGGCCGACGGCGTGGTGCTGCACGACAAGGACTTGTGCATAGGCTGCGGCTACTGCTCGCTGGCTTGTCCTTTTGGCGCGCCGCAGTTCCCGTCCACGGGCGCCTTCAATCACCGCGGCAAGATGGACAAGTGCACCTTCTGCAACGGCGGGCCGCAGCCGGACGCGAGCGAGGCCGAGTTCAAGCAGTACGGGCGCAACCGCATCGCCGAAGGCAAGCTGCCGCTGTGCGCCGAGATGTGTGGCACCAAGGCGCTGCTGGGTGGCGACGCCAACATCATCGCCCTCATCTACAAGCAGCGCGTGGACACGCGCGGCTACGGGCCGGAGCTGTGGGGCTGGGACATCGCCTACTCGGCCAAGGATGCGGCGCCGGCACCGGCCACGGCACCCGCCGGCGTGGGCGCGGGCAACGGTGCGCCGCAGGACAACGGCAACGGCCATCCCAACGGTGCGCCCGCAACCCAGTCCGGCCAGCCGGACACCAAGGGGCCGGACGGCGTGCTGCACGACAACAGCGCGCGCAACCCCGGGCCGCGGGTCAACCAATTGCCGGGGAGCTACCAGAACAACCCGCGGCGGCTGCCGACCTGAGCATGAAGCACCTCATCAAAGCCTTGCTGCTGCTGGCCTCGGCGCTGGCCCTTTCCGGCTGCCTGGAAGTCGAGCAGAACCCGCCCTGGCGCGACGGCCAGTACGACGGCAAGCCGGACAACCTGCCGCAGCAACTGCGCTTCAGCGGTGACCGCCTGGCCTGGAACGCGGCCATGGACAACCGCAACCGGCACCAGAACGAGTACGCGCGCATGCGCCCTTGACCCGTGAATCCAAGGCCGACCGCCTCACCCGAGCCTCTCCGAGGAGCCCCCATGTCCCTGCGCCGCCTTCTCCTGTGGCTGTCGCCCTTCTTCCTGATGCTGCTGCTGGTGGTCGCCTCCATCACCAGCGCGCTGGCCGCCGTGCCCAACGACAAGGCCACGCCGGCCTATGCGGAAGAGCAGACCATCCTCCAGTCCGAGCAAGGCCAGCCGGAGCCCGGCCTGGGCGATGCGGCGTCGGGCCGCCAGCACATGGACCGCCACTACATCAAGCCGCCGGGCCTGATGCCGGAGCAAAACGTCATCCTGCAGCGCGGCGGCAACACCTGGCGCACCTGGCGCAACGGGCCGCTGGCCACCATCGCCGGCACGCTGCTGCTGCTGGTGCCGCTGGCCATCCTGGCGCTCTACCGCGTCTTCGGCCCGCAGCGCATCGAGGGCGGAGAGACCGGACGCGACATCCAGCGCTTCACGCGGCTGGACCGCTGGACGCACTGGGCCACGGCCATCACCTTCCTCGCCATGGCGGCCACGGGACTGGTCATCCTGTTCGGCAAGCAACTGCTGCTGCCGTGGATGGGGCACGACGCGTTCTCGTGGCTGGCCATCATCAGCAAGTACGCGCACAACATCCTGGGGCCGCTGTTCATCCTGTGCTCGCTGGCGATGTTCTTCACCTTCGTGCGGCGCAACCGCTTCGAGCGCGCGGACTGGCAGTGGGTCAAGGCCGGGGGCGGGCTGGTGTCGCACGCGCACGTGCCGGCGCCCTATTTCAACTTCGGCGAGAAGATGTGGTTCTGGCTCGGCGTCACGCTGCTCGGCGGCCTCATGGCGCTGACGGGGCTGATGCTCAACTTCCCCTACTTCGCCGGCAACACGCCGGGGCCCGGCTTCACCCGCTACCTGCTGCAGTGGGCCAACATGCTGCACCTGCTGGGCGCGGCGGCCTACATCGCCTTTGCCATGGGCCACATCTACCTGGGCACGCTGGGCAGCCCCGGCGCCTACCGCGGCATGCGCCACGGCGCGGTGGACGAGGCCTGGGTGCGCACGCACCACGAGCTGTGGTGGCGGCAAATCATCGCCCGCGACCGCGGCGCGACGACGGGACGCCGCTGATGAGCGCGCAACGTGGTTTCGCCCGCAGCCGCGCGGGTGTCGCGCTGGCGCTTTCGGCGGCCTTGCTGGCCGCTGCCTGCGGCCCGCGCGGGCCAGGCAAGGAAGACGGCGTGGTGCAGACGAAATTCCCCGGCATGGTCAGCGCGGGCGGCGGCACCAGCGGCGAGGTGATCGCCCGCACTGCGGGCGGCAAGCAGGCCGCGCCGCCGGCGGGCACGCCGGGCATTCCGCAAGGCGCGGAGGGCAACACGGGCGGCACGGCGCCGGGCGGCACGGTGGCCAAGACGGAAGCCGGCAACTCCGGCGTGCCGGCGGCCGAGGGGCCGCAGAAGGCGGCGTCGGCGGGATTCGACCCGGGCGCGTCCGGCGTGACGCCGCCGGGGGTGTCGGCTTCGGCGGTGACGTCTTCCGGGGCGGCGGCGGGCGGCATGTCCAACGTGCCCGGTGCGGTGGCGGGCGCCTCGTCCGGGGCGGCGGCGGGCGGCTCGCGGCCGGCCAGCTCGCCCGGGGTGCGGTGACGGCGGCGCGCAGACGAAAGGGCCACGCGATGGAAATTCACATGCATCGGGGCCGGGCGCTTCGCCGTGGGCTGGCGGCGCTTGGGCTGGCGCTGGCCGGCGCGGCGGTTTGGGCGGCGCTGCCCGCGCCCACGCCGGAGCAGCAGGCGGCAGCCGCGGCCAAGGCGGCGCAGGCGGCGTCGGCCGCGGCCGTGGAAAAGCAGCAGCTCGCGGACTCCATGGACCACGTGGCGCAGCGCTGGCGCCAGCGCGCGGCCAGCCAGGGCTGGAAGGTGAATCCGCCCACGCCGGTGGCGACGGCGGCCACGACGGCGGGCGGCTCCGGCGGCGCGCAGGCGCCGGGGCAGGGCAACCCGCACAGCGCGGCCGGGCCCACGGGCGGCGCGGCGTCGGCGCCGGCGCTGCCCATTCGCAGCGAGAAGCTGGGGACGGCGCCGGCCAGCGAGGATGTGAAGAAGCCCAAGGAGGGGTTGGCGAGGTGAGGGGGAATGACGAAGCGGAGAGCGAAACGGTTCTTCTGACGGGATACGGCTGCTCAGCAGGCTGATCCCTTCAGCCTCCGCTCACTCCCCGCTTTCCTGCGCCTTCCTCAACCTGATTTCCACCTCGAACGCCGTGCCGCGCCCAAGCTCGCTGCGCACACGTATGGAGCCCTGCATCAGCATCACCGTCTCGTGCGCGATGGCCAGGCCCAGGCCGCTGCCGCCGTGGCGGCGGGTGTTGGAGTTGTCGGCCTGCTCGAAGGGGGCGAACAGGCGGTCCAGTTGCGTGGGCGTCATGCCGCAGCCGGTGTCGCTCACCACCATGCGGACGAGCACGGCCTCGTCGTCCTCCTGCAGCCGGCGCATGTGCAGCCGCACTTCGCCCAGGTCGGTGAACTTCAGGCCGTTGTGCAGCAGGTGGAACAGCAACTGCCGCAGCCGCCGCGCGTCGGCGTGGAAGGCGCGGTCCAGCGCCGCGTCCAGCTCGCATTCCAGTTGCAGCGGCTTGCCCTGGGCCAGCGGCTGCATCTCCTGCAGCAGCGTGCGCACCAGCTCGGCCAGGTTGAAGGCCTGCGGATGCAGCGCCAGGCCGCCGGCACGGATGCTGGCCACGTCCAGCAGTTCCTCGATCAGTGTCACCAGCCGTGAGGACGACTCCAGTGCCGTGTCCGTGTACTGGCGCTGCTGCGGCGTCAGCCCCGTGCCCTGCATGAGCTGCAGCATGCCCATCACGCCGTTGAGCGGCGTGCGCAGCTCGTGGCTGATGGAGGAGAGAAAGCGCGACTTGGCCTCGCTGGCCTGCTCGGCCTCGGCGCGGGCCTGCTGCAGCTCCTCGGCCTGCTGGCGCAGGTAGCGGGTCTGGCGCTCCAGTTGCTGGATCAGGTCGCGCGCCGCGTGCACGCCGCGGCGCACGCGCTCGCGCAGGCGCTGCGTGACCAGCCCTGTGAGCGAGAGGTAGCCGCCGGCGATGTACATGATGAAGGCCATGCTCAGCCGGTCCAGCCAGGCCACGGGCATGCCCTGCGTGGACAGCCAGGCCGTGTAGCCGAGGTAGGCGGCCACCGCCACGTGGCAGAAGTACAGCGCGCGCCGGAAACCGAAGCCCACCTGGTCGGCCACGCGCACCAGCAGCACGGAGATGAGCAGCGTCTGCTCGCTGTGGCCGGCGTTGATGTGGTGCAGGTTGACCAGCCACATCGGCAGGTCCAGGTGCATGAACACCAGCCCCAGGTCCAGCCGCCCCGTGCGGCCATGCCAGCGCCACAGCGCGATCCAGCTCGCCGCACAGTAGGCCGTGTTGAGCAGCAGCACGCGCGCCAGGCCGGGCGGGTCGGCCACCTCGCCGTTGTGCACGCTGAACACCAGCAGGATGACCGCCAGGATGGCAAAGCCCGCCACGCGCATGGCCGGGATCTGGCGCACGTGCAGGCGTCGCAGCGACTGCTGGCGAAGGCGGCGCAACTGCGCCTCGTCCACCGTGAAGCCGGCACTCTCCAGCGGCACCGGGCCGCCACCTGGCGTAGCCATTCCCTCGTTCCCCAAAATCTCGTCTGTTGTGCTGGGCCGGCCAAGTCATCGCCGGCAGTTACAGCCCGGGAAGATGGACGAGTCCTGCTGCCGCCGTTTCCCCCGTGTCCGGGTGGAAAGGTGACAAGAACCACCAGCGTGATGAAATGCCTTTACTTCACAGACCTTGACAGGGCTTCGGTTGTTTCCAGGCAAACCCAAGGGCCCGTTAAGGTTGCAGACGTAAGGTTGTGTTTCTGGAGCGACAAAAGTGACCCCATCCCGACGTGTCTTCACCACCGCGCTGCTGGGCGGCGCATTGCCGCTGGCGCCGGTGGCCCACGCCCGTCAAGCCGCGGCCCACGCGCCTGCGGCGGGCCTGGACGCCGCGGTGCTCACGCTCAGCGGTGCGGCGCTGGCGCGCTTCAACCGCGGTGGGGCCGACCCGGCGCTGGAGCAGCTCTTTCACAAGCACCAAGTCATGTTCGACCGCGCCTATGAATTCACCGCGGCCGCACTGCAGGCGCTGCCGGCCGTGGAGATCGAGCCCACGCTGGAGTACGACGGCAAGGTGCACCGCCTGGCCGGCCCGCTGCTGGAGCAGGTGCTGGGGGCTGCCGGCGTGCCGGCCGAAGCCCCCGTGCGGCTGACGCTGCGTGCGCTGGACGGCTATGCGGTGCAGGTGCCGCTGGCCGACGCGCGGCGCTGGCGGATGATGCTGGCCACGCGCCTGGATGGCCGCCCGCTCGCGTTGGGTGGCCTGGGCCCGCAGTGGGCGGTGTACGACGCCGACCGGCTGGCCGACTTCCGCGACAAGCCGCTGCCCGCGCGCTTCAGCCTGTGCCCTTGGGGGCTGTACCACCTGGAAGTCCAACCGGGCTGATCGGTGCCGGTTGGGCTTGGCGGTTCGCACAGGTTGCGCTGGTAAGCCCGTGCAACAGGCGGCACGCGCGTTGCCCGATGCAGGTCTGAACTTCGGGGCCGCGCGCGCGGGCGCCGGCAATGGCCATGCAAATCCGCTTCTATGCCGAGCTGGGCGATTTCTTGCCGCCGTGGCGGCGCGAGCGCGCCTTTGACATCGAAGTGGCGCCGCACCAGAGCGCCAAGCACGCCATAGAGGCGTTGGGCGTGCCGCACACCGAGATTGCGCTGCTGCTGGTGGACGACCGTCCCGCGTCGCTGGACACGCGGCTGCACGGCGCGCAGCGCGTGGCGGTGCTGCCGGCGATGCGGCGGCTGATGCCGGAGATGCCCAGCGGGGCGCGGCGCTTCATTGCCGATGCGCACTTGGGCCGCCTGGCGCGCTGGCTGCGCTTCGCCGGCCTGGACACGCTCTGGCACAACGCCTGGGACGACGCCGAGCTGGTCAGGCTGGCGGCGGTGCAGGAGCGCATCGTCCTCACCCGCGACCGCGCGCTGCTCATGCACCGCGACGTGCACGCCGGCTGCTGGCTGCGCGACGGCGACCCGCTGGCCCAGCTCGCCGACGTGGCCCGCCGCTACGCGCTGCCGCTGCACGAGCCGGCCGCAAGCCGCTGCCTGGCGTGCAACGGTGTGCCCGTGCCGGTGCCCAAGGCGGAAGTGCTGGACCAGTTGCCGCCCCGTACCCGCGAGTGCTTCGACGCCTTCTGGCGTTGCCCGGGCTGCAGCCGCGTGTTCTGGCGCGGCTCGCATTGGCGGCGCATGCGGGAGGCGGTGGCGGTGGTGGCGAAAGGGTGGCGGTGAGATAGGGGCGGGAGGGGCGGGCGCCGCGCGGTGCGCTGCTGGCCCGTGGCGGGGCTGCGCCGCATCACGTGGCGGCGGGGCCTGCCGTTCAGAAGCCGACTCGAAGCGTGAGCCGTGCCGTGCGCGGCTCTGCCGGGTGCACGTGCCGGTCGGCCACCGGCGCCGTCTCGCCGGGCAGTTGCGACGCGTAGAAGTACTCGATGTCGTTGACGCGGCGGTTGAACAGGTTGAACACGTCCAGCGTCAGCTCGGTGTCCTTGCCCAGCTTGCGGCCCAGGCGCAGGTTGGTGGTCAGCGAGGCGCGCGAGCGCACGCTGTTGTCCTCGATGAGCGCCCCCGAGCCCAGGTAGCGCCACTGCAGGCTGGCGGACCACGGGCCCAGGTCGCGCACCGTGAAGGCCACCGACGCCACCTTGTCCACGGCGTTGGGGATGCGGTCGCCGGCAGGGTCGGCGTCGGCGAAGCGCGCATGCGTCCAGGCCAGGTCGGCGTCCACCAGCAGCCACGGCACCGGGTTCCAGCGGTTGTTCCACTCCACGCCGTGGCGCTTGCTGGGCCGGTTGGCTTCCGTGGCGCCGGCGTCGCCGACGTAAACCAGCTCCGAGTCGAAGTCGAGCTTCCACAGCGCCAGGGAGCTTTGCAGGCCCGGCACCACCTCCGTGCGCACGCCGATCTCCTGGCCGCGCGCGGCCACGAGGCCCGGCACCTTGTCCACGGCGCCGCCGGTGCGCGGGTCGACCGTGGCGGTGGTGCCGCGGGCGTCGTTGCTGTGGAAGCCCCGGCCGGCGTTGAAGAAGACCTCCGTCTTGCTCCACGGGCCGAAGATCAGCGAGAGCTTGGGGCTGAAGAGGTGCGCTGAAGCCGTGCCGGCGTTGGCGGCGTTGGCGGCGTTGGAGAGGCTGTCCACGTCGAAGCGGGCCTGGTCGGCGCGCACGCCCACGATGGTGCGCAGCCACGGCGCCACCTCCACCGAGGTCTGGCCGTAGAGGCCCAGGGAGGTCTGGCGCACGCGGTCCTCGCGCGTAATGCCCGTGACCTGGCGCGCCGCGGCGTCTAAGAGGCCGACGCGGATGCGGTCGTGGCGCAGTTGCAGGCCGAACTCGCTGCGCGCGGGAAGGCTGCCGAGCTGATGATCGAGGGCGTGGCTGGCGTTGAAGCCGTAGACCTGGCGGCTGTCCTGCTGCGAGAACTGGTCGCCCTGGCCGGGGCGCTCCAGCGCGTAGGTGAAGTTGGAGAAAAGCTTGAGCCGGTAGTCGATGGCGTAGGCCGACACGCGCGTGGCCGAGCCGTCGTCGCCGCGGCGGTGCCACTCGGCCGAGAGGCTGCTGCGGCGCGTGTTGCCGCCGTCGGTGGGGTCCAGCGAATCGAAGCGGCCGAAGGGGCGGCCGTCGAAGGTGCCGGCGTCGATCAGGCGCTGCGGGATCTGGTCGGTCGAGGTCCAGTGCGCGTCGTAGTGCATCAGGCTCGCGCTGAAGCCCTGCGCCGCGTTGCCGCCGGAGAGCGTGAGCACGCCATTGACCTTGTGCAACCCCTCCGGCGTGGTCCACGGCCCGTCGTTGCGCTGCAACTCCAGCGCGCCCAGCAGCGACAGGCCCGGGCTGATCTCGCCGGAGCCCGCGCCCACCAGGCGCTGGTAGCCGCGCTGGCCCAGCGTCAGTGCGGCAAACGGCTGCTCCAGCGTGCTGCGGTAGGCAATGTCGGCCGAGCCCGCGGCGGAGAAGTCACCGCCCCGCGCGAAATACGGGCCCTTGCGGTATTCGATGCGCTCCACCAGCTCGGGGATGAGGAAGTTCAGGTCCGAGTAGCCCTGGCCATGGGCATGCGTGGGCATGTTCACCGGCAGTCCGTTGACGGTGGTGGCGAAGTCGGTGCCGTGGTCCAGGTTGAAGCCGCGCAGGAAGTACTGGTTGGCCTTTCCGTCGCCGGAGTGCTGCGTGACGATGACGCCGGGCACGAACTCCAGCACCTCGCCTGGGCGCAGCGCGGGGCGGCTCTTGAGCAGCTCGGCGCGCACGACACCCTGCGAGGCGGCGTCGGAGGTGCCCACGGCGTTGTCGTAGTGGCGCCCGGTGACCTCCACATGCTGCACGGGTCCTTCCGGCGGCTCGGGGGCGTCGTGCGCGAAGGCGGCCTGCGGCGACATCAGCAGTGCCGCGCAAGTGCCCAGAGCCATGGATGCCGCCCGCGCGACGGCACAGGGCCGGGCGTGCATGGAGATGGTCATGTCGGCCATGCTGGCTTCCTCGATGTTCATGTGTATGACTTCCTGGCCGATCGTCATACGCGGGCGGGAGCGGATTGGATGCGCAGCCGCTCGAAGGTCCGAAGCGTGTATGACGAAATTAAAAAACGTCACACAAGATCCGTGCCCAACGCCTCAGCGGCGCCGCCGCCCAAGGGTGCAGTGGAGGGCGCGCTGGCTTGGCCCTGCATGCCGGCCTTGCACCGCCCAAGTCAAAGCGGCAGCGTCGCTTGCAGTGCGGCCGGCGGCGAGGTCAGCGGCTTGAGCGCTTGCGGCCCTTCGCTGCGCTCGGGTGCGCAGCCGCGGGCTGCAGGTGTTCGTGGCCCTGCGCGTGGTGCATGGCCATGGGGACCAGGTTCAGGTTGCCGTGGCTCACGCCCGGTTGTGTGATCACCGACTGCGCGAAGCTGCGCACGGCATCGGTGCGCCCGCGCAGGATGACGGTCTCGATGCAGTGGTCATGGTCCAGGTGGGCATGCGTGGTGGCGACGGTGAGCTCGTGGTGGTCGTGCTGCAGGTCCGTCAGCCGCAGGGCCAACTGCCGCTGGTGGTGGTTGTAGACGTAACTCAGCGTGGCCACGCAGGGGGCGTCGGGCTGCTCGCGCAGCCGCGTGCTGCCCAGGTCCTGGCGCAGCAGGTCGCGGAAGGCCTCCGAGCGGTTCTCGTAGCCGCGCGAGCGCACCAGCGCCTCGAAGGCATCGGCCAGGTCGTCATCCAGGGACATCGTCAGTCGCTTCATCGGGTCTTCTCTCCTCCTGCTGCCTTGGCCGGAGATGGCAGCGGGAAGCGTGATTCTGGCGGGAGCGGCGAAGCGGGGAGCCCTTCTTCGTCGCACGCCCTGACCTCACCGACCGGGCCCGGGCGCTGGTGACCGCGCCGCTGGCCGGTGACAGGCGCCCGTGTCAGTGCTCGGAGAGCATCGCCGCGGGCACCAATTCCTGAATTGCAAGCCGCCCTCTTTGCCGTGACAGTTCTTTCCTGTCGTAAATCGCCACAGTAAATACCGGCTCCGCCATCCATGCTCGACGACCTAGACCACCGCCTCATCGCCCTGCTGCGCGCCGACGCCCGCCTGAGCGTCGCCACCCTGGCGCACCGGCTGAACGTCTCGCGCGGCACCGTCGCCAACCGCATCCGCAGGCTGGAGCAGGAAGAGGTCATCGTGGGCTACACGGTGCAGTTGCGGCCGGATGCGCAGCCCGCGGGCATCACGGCCTGGATGGGCATCCTGGTAGAGGGCAACCGCACGCGCGAGGTCGTCACGCGGCTCCTGGGCGAGCCCGGCGTCGTCGCCCTGCACGACACCAACGGCCGCTGGGATCTGCTCGCCGAACTGCGCGCCGCCAGCCTGCAGGAGCTCTCCGCGGTGCTGGAGCGCATCCGGCTGCTGCAAGGCATCCGCGGCACCGAGACCAGCATCCACCTCGCCACCTACCGGCAATCGGCGCCATGACGGCGCCGCGCCGCGTCTTCCTCTTCAGCGGCCACATGCCGGATGTCCCCGGCCGCACGCCGCCGCGCTTTCCCATGGACAAGGTGCCGGCGGCGCGGCAGCGCATCGCCGGCGTGCTGGACGCGCAAGGCGCCGGCGCGCAAGACCTCGCGCTGTCCCAGGCCGCCGCGGGGGGCGACCTGCTCTTCCTGCAAGCCTGCGTCGCACGCGGCCTGCGCTGCGAGGTGCTGCTGCCTTTCGAGGAGGACGAGTTCATCCGCCGCTCGGTCGAGCCCGTGAGCGAGGGCGAGCGCTGGCGCGCGCTCTACGAGGCGCTGCGCCCGCATTGGGCGCCGCCGCGCCTCATGCCGCGCGAGCTGGGGCCGCTGCCGGACGGCGTCAACGCCTTCGAGCGCTGCAACCTGTGGCTGTTGCACACGGCGCTGGCGCAGGGCGCGGGGAGGGTGCATCTGGTCGTCCTGTGGAACGGCGACGGCAGCGGCCACCGCGGCGGCACCGACCACATGGTCCGCGAGGCCCGCGCCCACGCCGCCTGCGTGCACTGGATAGACGCGCGCACCCTGGCGTAGCGCCCGCAGGGCACGGCGCCTGCTGCGCGAGGGGCATGCAAGACCTCGCTTCTTCCGCCGCCGCCTCCCAGGCCGGCGCCGATGCGCCCAAGCGCACCGTGCACCTCTACGTCTTCGACGGCTTCGCCGACTGGGAAGCCGCCTTCGCTGTGGCCGGCATCAACAACCCGCAGTTCCAGCGCGAGCCCGGGCGCTGGCAAGTCAAGACGGTCGGGCCCGGCCGGCATGCGGTGCCGCGTTCCATGGGCGGTGTCTCCGTCCTGCCGGACCTGGGCGTCGAGGATTTGTTGCCGGACGACAGCGCGATGCTCATCCTGCCCGGCGGCACGGCGTGGGCCGACGACGAGTCGCACCACGCCGCCATCGGCAAGGCCGGCGCCTTCCTGCGCCGCGGCGTGCCGGTGGCAGCCATCTGCGGCGCCACGGCCGCCCTCGCGCGCGCCGGCTGGCTGGACACGCGTCCCCACACCAGCAACGCGCTGAGCTACCTCAAGGGCACGGGCTACGCGGGCGAGGGCTTCTATCGCGACGAGCCCGCCGTGCGCGACGGCAACCTCATTACCGCCGGCGGCATGGCGCCCATCGAATTCGCGCGCGAAATCTTCGCCCTGCTGGAGATCTACGAGGGCGAGGCGCTGCAGGCCTGGGAGCAGCTCTACAAGACCGGCAAGTCGGCCTACTTCGCGCGGCTGGCGCGGGCGGCCGAGGGGCCGTCAGGCGATGCCCAGGGCGCGGCGGGCTGAGCCCGCCGCCACCCGCGGCGCTCACTGGATGTACTTCTCCACCGTGTTCTTGTCGCGCACCTGGGCGTCGTCGGGGTTCTGGCCGAACTCGCGCTTGGCGCGGCGCTGGCGCAGCAGGTCCCAGCACTGGTCGAGCTGCACTTCCAGCTCCTCGATGCGCGCGCGGTGCTGGTCGGGGGACTGCGTGTCGGCGCGCAGGCGGTTTTCCTCATCGACCAGCTCGGTGATGTGCTGCAGCAGGGTCTTGTCGTCCACGGCGGGGCTCCTGGGTTGTCGTCGCCCTGGGCGGCAACCCCCGTGCCCGTGCGGCGGGGCGCGGGAGCTTCAGCCGTGATGGCCAAGAACGCCCAGGCGGCCAACGACGCGTCCGCCGCCGCCCCCGCGCCGGACCTGCGCGGCTACCGCCCCGGCCAGAGCCTGATGGCGCAGGCCAGGACGCTTGCCGCCCTGGAAGCCGACGCGCTGGACAGGCTGGACGCCGCCGTTCCGGCCGTGCTGGCGCGCGATCTGGGGCGGGCGCTGGACATCGCGCCGCGCCATTTCTTCCGCGACATCCTGGGCACGAACCGCTCGGCGGCGGAGAAGAAATCGTTCACCGACGCGCCGCTGCCGGCGGCGGCGGGGCTGCGCGCCCTCCGGCTGCTGTGGCTGCTTGGGCGCGTGCAGGCCATGGCCGACGGCGGCGCGGGCGCTGTGGGCCGGTTCGACGCGGCGCGCTGGCTTGGGCCGTGGCTGGAGACGCCGCAGCCTGGGCTGCAGGCGCACCGGCCGGCGGAGCTGCTGGGGTCGGCGGGTGGCATGGAGGAGGTGGCCGCGCAGGCCGCGGAGGGCTTGCGGCTGGGCGCCGCGGCAAGGTGACGGACTGAATCACCCTGACTCCACCACCCGCCCCGCCACTTCCGGTTCGCGCCGCCCGCCCCAGTACGTCCCGGCGTAGCCGCGGTACGGGTTGCCGTACACGGGCCGCCCGGCGGCCTCGTGTTCGGCCATGAAGCGCTCCACGGCCTGCGGTGTGCCGCCCTTGAACATTTCCTTGAGCACGCCGTCCGCGAGCAGCTCGCGGTAGCGCACGGGAATGCCGGCGTAGGCCGCGCCTTCGGCCAGGTCCATGGGGATTTCGGTCGGGTCCAGAAAGCGGCTTTCGCCCAGCTCGCCGTCGTGGTGGGCGCGCACGCGCTGGGCGGCGTCCAGGATGCCCTCCACCACGTCCGACAGCGTGCGCCCAAGCACCTTGGCCTTCCACGACGCGCGCAGGAACAGCAGCTCGTGCGGGTCCACCCCCGGGCAGCGGCCCTGGTAGGCGGCGGTGAGGCAGTGGTCGCTGGCGGCCAGCAGCCGCTGCGTCTCGTTGGGCTCGCGCTCCAGCAGCCGCAGCACCTGGCCCAGCGAGGCGCCCTCCATGAACCGCTCCGGCTCCACCTCGTAGCCCGCATCGCCGGGGTGGTGGTGGTCCACCCGCACCACCGGCTCCAGGCCCAGCACCGTGCACTCCACGAACACGGCCGGCGCGCGCGGCGGCAGCACGGCGGGGCGCGGAATCTGGTCCGAGCCCACGCGCACCACGCCGTCGGCGTCATAGGCCGTGCGCGGGATGCAGCGGCGCTTGTGGCGCGCGGCGTGGGCCCAGTACAAGCCCTCGCTGTCCACCACGCGCTGGATTTCGCGCATCTCCGGGTCCTGCGCGCCCAGGACGAAGTGCCAGTCCCTGTCTATCGCCATGGGTGTGCTTCAGCTCCCGGGTGCGCGGTGGAGGAGGGGGTGTTGCGGTTGTCAGTCATGTCGTTCTCCTTGGATTGTCCAGGAGTCGGCAAGGCCGGTGCCAGCCGCTGCGCCAGGGCGGCGCGGACAAGCGCAGCGCGCAGCGTGTACCGTCGCGCCTTTTCCAGTTGGGCCTGCCGCGGTGCCCGCCGTTCACAGGCGGCGCCGCGGCGGGCGTTTGCGCATGACCGATTTCGTTCTCCTCGTCTTTTCCCTGGTCTATCTCGGCATGGTCCTCGGCGGCCTGCCCTTCCTGCAGCTCGACCGCGGCGGCGTGGCGCTGCTGGGGGCCATCGCGCTGATCGCGGCCGAGGCCGTGAGCGTGGAGGCGGCGGCGCAGTCGATCGACCTGCCCACCATCCTGCTGCTGTTCGCCTTCATGGTGATCTCGGCGCAGATGCGCTTGGGCGGCTTCTACGACGCCGTGGCGCGCCGCCTGGCCGCGCTGGACATCGCCCCCGCGGCGCTGCTGGGAGCGTTGATCGCCGTCTCCGCCGTGCTCTCGGCCGTGTTCAGCAACGACGTGGTGTGCCTGGCCATGGCGCCGGTGCTGGTGGACGCCTGCCGCCGCCGCGGCCGCGACGCGCTGCCCTACCTGCTGGCCCTGGCCTGCAGCGCCAATATCGGCTCGGCCGCCACGCTCATAGGCAACCCGCAGAACATGCTCATCGGCGCGCAGTTGAAGCTGCCCTTCGGCGGCTACGTGCTGCAGGTACTGCCGCCGGTGCTGGCCTCGTTGCTGGCGACCTGGGTGCTGGTGGCCTGGCTGATGCGCGAGCGGCTGCACGCCGCGCCAGCACCGGCGGCCGACGCCTCCGCGGCCCATGCGCCCGCCGTGCCGGGCGAAGACTTGCCGCTGTCGCGCTGGCAGGCGGCCAAGGGGCTGCTGGTGGCGCTGGGCGTGCTGCTGTGCTTCCTGTTCGCGCCCTGGCCGCGCGAGGTGGTGGCGCTGGCCGGCGCGGGGCTGCTGCTGCTGAGCCGCCGCCTGCACTCGCGCGACATGCTGGGCCTGGTGGACTGGCAACTGCTGGTGCTGTTCATGGGCCTGTTCGTGGTCAACCACGCGCTGCAGGCCACGGGGCTGCCGCAGGCGCTGGTGGACCGCATGGCCGCGGCCGGCTGGCGGCTGGACCACCCCGCCACGCTGTTCGGCGCCACGTTCGTGCTGAGCAACCTCGTCTCCAACGTGCCGGCGGTGATGCTGCTGCTGCCGCTGTCGGGGCCTGACGCCGGGCCGCTGCTGGCGCTGGTGAGCACGCTGGCGGGCAACCTGCTGCTGGTGGGCAGCATCGCCAACCTCATCGTGGCCGACGCCGCCGGGCGCCACGGCGTGCCCTTCGGCTGGCGCGAGCACGCGCGCATCGGTGTGCCGGTGACGCTGGCGTCCATGGCCATCAGCGCGGCCTGGCTGGCTTGGCGCTGAGCGCGGCCGGGGCGGCGTGACCGGCCCCGGGGGCCTCTTCAGTGGATTCACGGCAACACAAAGAAAGCTTTTTGTTACCTTGCTTGGGCATGATGGAGTGTTTGTCCCGACCTGCATGGCGCCTCGTCGGGGCTCGTTCACATCACGAAGCGAGGGAGTCGGCCATGTTGTTGAAGAAGGTGTCGCGGGCGCTGGCCGCTGCGGGCTTGTTGGGTGCCGGCCTGGCCGGTTGCGGTGGCGGCGCGGACGCGTCGTCCGCTTCGGCCACTGAAAAGGCTGCCGCGACGGTGGCGGTGGCGACGACGCCCGTGGCCACCCGCGTGGTGGACGGTCCGCTGCGCAACGCGCTGGTGTGCCTGGATGCCAACGGCAACGGCGCCTGCGACAGCGGCGAGGTGCAGGGCCGCAGCGGCGCCGACGGCCACCTCACGCTGCAGATGTCCAGCACCATCGTGGGCAAGTACCCGCTGCTGGCCGTGGTGGGCACGGACGCGGTGGACGGCACCACCGCCGTGGCCACGCGCTTCGTGCTCATGGCGCCCGCGGACCAGGCCGCGGTGGTCACGCCGCTGACCACGCTGGTGCAGGCCTGGGCCGAACTGGCCGGCAGCACCACGGCCGTGGCCGCGGCGGCCGTGCAGTCGGCCGCCGGGCTGGCCGTCTCGCCGCTGAAGGACTACACCGGCGCCACCGACGCGGCTTCCGTGCGCGCGGCCACGCTGGCGCGGCTGCTGGTGCTGGCGCAGCAGCAGGCGGCCTCCGCGCTCAAGGCCGGCGTGGTGGGGCAGAAGGATTTCAATGGCGTCGTGGCCACCCAGGCCGACCTGGACAAGGCCCTGCGCTACGCCCTGGTGGACGCGCTGCCGTCCTTGGGCGCCGTGGCCGCCGCCACGGCCGCCGACACCACGCTGACCGCCGCTACCCGCGAGGCCGCGCTGCTGGCCGCGGCCAAGGCCGCGATAGGCGCAGACCTCAAGCTCGACGCCGGCAAGGTGCTCACGCTCATAGGCGCGTCCAAGCTGCCCCTGGACGCCGCGGCCGGTACCAAGCTGGCCGGCGGCAACCTGCGCGGCTTCACCTTCAGCGATGCCAACAACTGGTTCTTCCGCGCCAACCTGAGCACGGCCGCCGACAACACGCCCGGCGCCGATGGCACGGTGCGCTACTACAGCCGGTTCGAGCGCAACGCCGCCGGCAAGGTGAGCGATTGGGGCTTCCACGGCGATTCGGCCCGCGCCGGCGACCTGCACTGGAACGGCACCGCCTGGTCGGCCTGCCCGCTGGGCACGCGCAGCACGCAAAAGCCGCAGACCGGCACCCGCTGGACCTACAGCTACTGCGCCGGCATGGAGCAGGGCGCCTCGTGGCACAGCAGCGTGGACGTCAGCGACAAGACGCTGCTGGAGGTCGTCATGCGGCTGCGCGGCTTCCCCGGCAGTGCCGATGGCGTGCCGTACGCGCAGTGGGGACCGTCCGACCTCAAGCTGCTGGGCACCACGGCCAAGTTCCCCACCGGGGCCAAGCTGCAGTTCAGCACCGGGTTCGCCACCGCCACGGCACCGGCCTACGACGTGCAAGGCTCAGCCATCGCCACGGCCTACACCGCCGCGGTGGCCGCGGGCGGCGATGCGCGCAACGGCGCCAAGGTGGCCTGCGGCGCGGTGACGCCCACGAACTCCGCGACCTACAAGACCACGCCGGCCAAGCTGGAAGACCTGGTGGCCGTCAGCCGCGGCACGCCCTGCATCTACGGCACCTCCACCAATGCGGACGGCACCAGCCTGGCGCGCAACGAGTGGTGGAGCAACAGCACCGTGAGCCTGGGCAAGGCCACCGGCGCCATGGCGCAGCCTGCGGGGACCGGCAACTACTACACCACCACCGCGCTGCTGCGCGTGGCCTTCGGCACCACCGGCAACGCCACGACCTACTACAAGTGCCTGGAGCGCACCAGCGACGGCTCCACCCGCAACTGCACCCAGATCGGCAAGGGCACCTACGCCATCGCCACCCTGGGCGACGCGCGCGTCATGAGCTTCACGGACCTGCCGCTGCTGTCGCAGCGCCAGGGCTGGTCGCGGGTGCTGGTGCAGCGCGGCGGCAAGATCTACTTCGGCTACCAGAACCGCGTGGGCGCGATTTCCTCGCAGGCCCGGCTGAACCTGACGGCGGCCAACGCGGTGTTTGGGCAGCTCAAGATCAGCCCGCTCACGCCGCAGTAAGGCGCACAGGCGGGGCGCGCGGTGCGCGCGCTGGCGCCGCCGCGGCGACGTGCCGGCCGCAGGGCCGTGCCGCGCTCCCACCGGCCTGGGCGGGATGTCCATGCCGCTCACTTGCCCTTGAGCGGCCCCGGATTGGCCTGCAGGTAGGCCGCCATTTCGTCCGGCGACACCAGCCCGTCGCGGTTGGTGTCCACCTGGGCCCAGTCGCGCGTGGCCGCCGTGCCGCCGCTGCCCGTGCCCGCGACCTGGGGCGACACGCCGGTGGCCGTGGCGGCGGTGGCGGGCGTCTGCTGCATGGGCGTGTTGGCCTTGGTCGTGGTGGTGGCCGTGTTGGCGTTGGAGGCGCAACCGGCCAGCGCGGCGATCAAGCCGGCGGCGGACAACAGGCAGGCCAGGCGCAGGGCCGTCCTGGCCTGCGGTTGCGACTTGGACTTGGGCTTGAGCTCGGACTTCATTCGCGGTCTCCTCAGGATGGGCTCGATGGCAGCGCACAAGGCCGCCGGCTCGGCGGCCCCGCGCAGGCACATCACCGCGCGCCCGGGGCCGCCGGCCCGGCAGCAGCAAGTTAGACACCGGCCCGCACCCCGGGGTTTCACGCGGCGTCAGGCGCGGCTTGAGGAGAGGGTTCGGGAAAACGGGAAGGTGGGCTGCGCAGGGTGCTGGCGCTGGCCCTGGGCGATGCCGTTCGAAGGCCCCACCTCGGCGCTCGTGGATGCCCGCTTTCGCAGGCATGACGAAGTAGGGGGGTGAAGCGCCTTGGCTCACCGGATACGAAGTCCTTCTCAGCCTTCTCCGTCTTTTCCCTTCATCTCCCTGCACAGCCGCCAGGCCAGGCCGCCCAACACGCCCACCGCCGCCACCAGCAGCCCCCACAGCAGCCATTGCCGCCGCTGGTCGGCCGGGGCGTCGCGCAGGCTGTCCAGCACGCCGCGCGGCGCGGCGGACTGCGCCGCCAGCGCGCCCACCGTCGCCACGGGCAGCCGGTGCTCCGCGCCCGCTTCCCAGCCGGGCAGCACGGTGGGCAGCGGCAGCGCCACCGCGGCCGCTTTCTCGCGCCCAACCGCCAGCGTGAAGGGCGCGCCGCCGCGCGCGGCAAACACCACTTGCGGCGCCCGCCACCACAGCGTGGCCTGCGGCGGCGCGGCCGGGGGCGGCACGCGTGCGTCCAGCTCCAGCCGCCATTGCCGAGCCAGGGCGCCGTCCAGCGGCTGCGCGGGCGCCTGCAGCGTGCTGCCGTCACGCTGGAAACGGTAGGCAGTGAGCAGCGCCACGGGCCGCCACGGCGCGTCGCCCCGCCCAACGCGCCCCTCGGCGCGGCGCAGCACGCGCAGCGGCGCCACGGCGTTGTCCTCGGCCAGGTGCACCTGCAGCAGCGAGGCCGGCAGCAGCGCCCCCGCGTCCAGCCGCCAGGCGCGCTCGCCGTCGGCCTGCAAAGTAAAACGCGCGCTGTCCAGGCCGGTTTCGGCGGCCACCGGCACCGCCAGCTCGGCCACCACGCCTTGCAGGTTGAAAACGCCGCCGCGCACGACCAGGCGCAGGTAACGGTGCTGCGGCGTGAGGCCGGAGAGCACGATGCGCGGCTGGCGCAGGGCGGCGCTGGCGGCGTCGGCGCCGGGCACGTCCACCAGCGTGGCGATGCCCACGTCCTCCCAGGACTGCGCGTCGGCGCTGGCCTGCACCGCCGCGCGCCGCTCCAGCCCCTGCGCCGGCGCCGCCCAAGCCAGGCGCAGCGCCGCGGGGCGTTCGCGGCCCAGGGGCTGCAGGTCCAGCAGCCAGGCGCGCGCCGTGGGCGCGGCGGGGTCC